>NZ_BAABFO010000003.1:0-281458 GCF_039541095.1 Pigmentiphaga soli | reverse complement strand
CGCAGCCCTCGGGCCGTAGCTGGGAGGCGTCGCCTCACCGCGCAGGTATCGCCTGGCCTTGCTGCAGGCGCTGGCGCCTCACGAGGGATACAACCTGACGGCATTGCCCGACGTGCGCATACTGCGTTCGGACCGCCCCTTGTCTCGCACGCCCGTCCTGTACGACCCCGGCATCGTGATTGTTTGCCAGGGGCGAAAACGGGGTTATTTCGGCAGCCAGGTTTACCTGTACGACGAGCAGCACTATCTGGCGGTCGCGGTGCCAGTCCCGTTCACGATGGAAACCGACGCGACGCCAGAGCATCCGCTGCTGGCCATCTATATGCACCTGGACTTCCAGGTCGCCGCCGAATTGATGATCCAGATCGACCAGCATCACGCGCCGGCGCGGGCAGACGTGCCGCAGAGCATGATGTCCAGTCCGATGGACGCCGCGCTGCGGATGTCCGTGCTTCGCTTTCTCGAAGCAATGAACCGGCCGCTCGACGCTGCGATCCTCGGCCCGGGGCTGGTACGGGAGCTGTATTTTCGAGTGCTTACGGGCGCGCAGGGCAATGCGATGCGCGCGGCCTTGGCGATGCAGGGGCAATTCGGGAAGATCGGGAGGGCGCTACGCCGCATCCACGGCACTTATGCGCAGCCGCTCAATCTGTCGCAACTGGCCCGTGAAGCGGGCATGAGCGTGCCAACCTTCCACAGTCACTTCAAGGCCATTACGCGCACCTCGCCCATGCAATACGTGAAATCCATACCCGCGATGACCGGGATCACGCTGATGACGGTATGCCCGGCCCCCAGGGCGGAGATGGGATGTGGCATGTTACGATGACTCCTCTAAATAACAACCAACTAGTTGGTTGGTAGATGGATCAAAAAAATAGAACGGCTTTCCGCCCTTATCGCAAACGGATCAGGTCGACGCGGTCAGCCGGTTGATCGCCGCTCTCGAGATCGACTGGAACGCTTCCGGGTTGTTGAAGGCCCGCGCAGTCAGCATCGCGCCGTGCACCGTTGACATGAAAGCCTGTGCTTCGACGAAGGCGCTGTCGCGCAGATGGAATTGCCGCTGCGCCGCGCCTTCCTCCAGGATCGTCGCCAGCCAGGCGGTCAGTTCCTCGAAATAGCCGCGCACTTCGTTGGCGATTTCTTGCGGGACCATGGGCAATTCGGCAGCGAGCATGGCGCAAATGCACATGGAAGACGTGCCGTCGAGGATGCACTCCGACCAGTAATCGACGTAGGCGGTGAGCCGCGCCAGGGGAGCGCTCAGTTGCCGATCGAGAGCGGCCATGCCTTGCCGGGCCTGCTCGCGGTGTCGCGCGACCACGGTCTGGACCAGATCCGCCTTGCTCGGAAAATGATGATGGATGCTGGCCTTGCCGATATGCACCCGATCGGACAGGTCTGCATAGCTGAAGCCGTTGTATCCGCCGGCGGCCAGCAATAGCCTGGTGTGTTCGGCGATTTCGGTTGCCCTGGGGGAAAGTTCCACGCTCATTGGAATTCACTTATTCGTTGAGTGCGCCTGCGGAACATGGGTGCACGGTTGCCCGGAGTGTGTTCATTGCGTTCGCAGTGTTACCAATCTACTAGTTGGTCGGCGTCCTGTCAACACGACATGGGGCTTTCCGCAGCACAGCAGTTTCATCCCGAAAGAGGACACGTTGCCGGTAGCCGGGTAAAGGCCGCGGGCGGCGTAGTCGTCGGGCGGATCGGCGGCCGCGCCTGCCGCTGGCTGCGTGCCGCTTGCGCTCGGATCCGGGCATTCGCGGTATCAGGCTTTACGCCTTCCTTCCTCTGAGCGAACTGCCCTCGTCCCCCCGCAGGCGCCGGAATGCCAGAACGGCCAGCAGCGTCACGATCCCCACGATCACGAATGCCGGCCAGAAGTCGTTGGCGTGGTAGGCGCCCTCCGGCCGGCCGCGCAGCCAGGCCGTCACCGTCAGCACGGAGGCGCCCAGCACGACGCCTATGCTCAAGGCGACCTGCTGCGTCAGCATCGTCCCGGTGGTGGCGTGGCTGAGGCGATTCTGGGGAATGTCGGTATACCCCAGCGTATTGACCGAGATCATCGCCATCGCGGTCGTCAGGCCGCCGACCGCCATCACGGCAAACATGACGGCTTCCGGCGTTTCGGGGGTGAACAGTCCGTAGGCCGCGTAGCAAAGGGCCGTCAGGGACGCCGACGTGACCAGCACGCGCCGGAAGCCGAACCACTGGATGGCGCGCCTGACCACGGTGCGCGAACTCAGCGCGCCGACCGAGATGGCGACCGTGAGCAGGCCCGATTGCATCGGCGTGCGGCCGAAGCCGATCTGGAACATGAGCGGCAGCAGGAAGGGCGCCGCGCCCAACGCGATCTGGATGGGCATGGCCCCCATCACGATGGCGCGATAGCTCGGAAACCGCAGGATCGAGAGATCGATCAAGGGCTCGGCGGCCAGGCGGCTGTGCCGGAGGTACAGGACGAGCGCCAGCACGCCCAGCAGGCCCAGCGCGACATTGAACGCAACCGGCAGCACGTTCTTGCCGGCCAGTTCCACCGATCCCATGATGCCGACGAGCCCGCTGGCCAGCAGCACGAAACCGATGATATCGAATCGCGGCGGCGGTTCGGCCTCGCTTTTGGGGCGGTCGGGCGGGATCAGCATCATCGCAAGCGCCACCGCCGCCAGGCCGATCGGGACGTTGATAAAGAAGATCCAGCGCCAGGATGCCACCGTCACGATCATGCCGCCGAACAGGGGGCCGGCCATGCGGCCGACCCCGCCGGGAAGGGTGAACCAGACCATGGCGCTCAGCATGGCGGCCTGGGGGATGCTGCGCAGCAGGATCAGGCGGCCGACCGGCACCATCATCGCGCCGCCGATGCCTTGCAGCAGCCTGAACAGCACCAGTTGATTGAGCTGGCTGGCCAGGCTGCACAGCGCCGAGGTCAGCGAGAACAGCAGCACGGCGCCGCAGAACAGCCTGCGCGGGCCCAGGCGGTCGGCCAGCCATCCGCAGGCCGGCAGCGCGATCGCCAGGGACAGCAGATATGCGGTGATGGCAAGATTCAGGCGCAGGACATCGACGTGCAGCGAGCGGCCGATGGCCGGCAGCGCCGTTGCCATGATGGAGGTGTCGAGATTCTGCAGAAACAGCGGACAGGCGACGACGAGGGGAATGGCGCGCCACCGGCGCGCCGGCTGTTCATTCGCGGGATCCTGTGCATTTGCTACGGGCTGCTGGGTCATTTGTCAATCGATGTCTCGCCGGAACGGCGCGGGGGGGAGGGGCCGCGGGCGAGAGGGGGCCCGGGAATTGCTGCGTCAATCTTAACCGGGCTGGGGCCTTACGAGGCAGCATCGGCTCACCATTTTGTTGCATAGACATCTATGATTCAGGCGACGCATCGCGAGCATTCCTCCGCTGCATTCCCGATACATATCGGATGTGCCGGATGGAGCCTGTCGGCCAAAGTGGCGGCGCGGTTTCCCACGCAGGGCAGCCATCTTGAGCGATATGCGCAGGTTTTCCCGGCGGTGGAAATCAACTCGTCGTTCTATCGTCCGCACCAGCCGAAAACCTACGCCCGGTGGGCGGCGAGCGTGCCCGACGCATTCCGGTTCTCCGTCAAGATTCCGAAAAGGATCTCGCACGAACTCAGGTTGCGCGATGCGGACACGGCCGTCGGCGATTTCATGCGGGAGGTCGCGCCGTTGGGCGAAAAACTGGGCTGTCTGTTGCTGCAGCTGCCGCCCAGCCTGGCGCTGGATCGGCCCACGGCGCGACAGTTTTTTTCCCTGCTAAGCGGTTTCACGGCCGTGCCCGTCGTCTGCGAACCGCGCCACGCGACATGGTTTACCGAAGAGGGTGCGGAAACGATGAAAGATGCGGGCGTCGCCTGCGTGCGCGCGGACCCTCCACCGGTCGCCGGCGTCGAGCCGGTGGGGGATCCGGGCACGATGTACATCCGCCTGCATGGTTCGCCGGAAATCTATTATTCGGCGTACGACGAGCCGTTCATCGAAGCGGTGGCCGCGCGGATCATCGACGCACGGAACGCGAACACCAGGGTCTGGTGCATTTTCGACAATACGGCGCGCGGCGAGGCGGTTCCCAACGCTCTGGCGTTGATGGAAAAGCTGGAAAAAGCGGCTCGCCGGGACGGATGATGCAGCAAGCCGGGTCGTCCGTCGCGCCACCGCGCTATGCTTCGGATGGCGATGGTGCCAGCAGTTCTCAACATAGGTCGATGCCAGGGATGGAAAAATCATTTTGGGATATCAAGAAGCGCATCTATCGGTCGATCAAGTATCGATTGACACGCCCGTCTCCGCCGCCGTCGCCTTGCAGTTTTACCGGCCCGGTCGTCGTGGTCGGCTCGGCGCCGGTGTCCAACCGTCCCGCGGGTTTCGACGACGGTTTTTCCGTCATCACCATAAACGGCTCTCAATGGGTGGCCTCGCAATGGGGGGTGGAGGTGCCCGACATCACGATGCTGATGTTCCATCAGGTCGAGGGGACCACGTATAACGCGCGGGAAGTCAGGCGGGTCCTGTCCGGCCGGCGGACCAAAGCGCTTTTCCTGCTGCTGTGGCGCAAAAAAGACCGTGCGCGGCTGGAGCGGCTGCTGGCCGGGTTCAATTACGGGTACGACTATCTCTACATCGTGGACCGCTACGAACGAATGGCGCTGCTCGACAGGATGACCGGCATGCGTTCGCTGGAGCTCGATGCGGAGTCGAAGTGCTCCAATGGCGTGAACGCGGTGCTGTTCGCCCTTTATCACGGCGCCCCGGCCGTCATCATCACCGGCATCGACCCCAATTCGTCGGGGCACGTATATAACAATGCCGGGGAGGGGCGGCTGCACGTGCAAATGGACACGATCATTTTGCAGCGCCTGCTTGCGGCCGGCCGGCCGATCTTTACCGCCGACCCCGCCGTGGCCGCCGCAACCGGCATTCCGGCCTGGACCGAAGAACTGGCGAACGCCCGCCGGGCCGCTGCCGTGGCGGGGCCGGGGGCCGGCGTTCAGGCAGCGGACCGGCCCTGACGGCCAAGGCGCGTCCGCCCCGGGGGCGGCGCGCCGAGCATGGCCGGCGCGGGGGCCGGCTCGCAGTAGGGGGTGCAGACGCGATCGCGGGTGGCGAACCATTCCTCCGCGTAATCGTCGTTCTTGTATTCGTCGAAATAGGGGCCGCCGTCGGTGAAATGGACCAGATCGGCGTCCGGCTGGTAGTCATATTCATTGACGAGCCAATTCCAGGTGGCGGGCAGTTCGCCGATCAGCTTGTCGGATTCCAGCCACTTGAACTGGTGCAGTTCCAGCCCGGTCGCGGTATTCACATAGTCTGGATCGAGCTTGCGGCATTTCGGGTTATTGAACAGGATGACGCTCGACCAGTTCTTTTTCTCGTACCTGGTTTGTACCTGCTTGAGGAACTTGGTTTCGGTTTTGGGACGATAATTGTGTTTTACGCACATCGCGGCGAAGCGGTCGTCCCTCAAGGCCCAGAGCCTGGCGATGTCGGTGCGCACCAGCATGTCGCAATCGAGGTACAGGGACCAGCCTTCGAAACCGCTCAGGTAGGGCACCAGAAAGCGGGAGAACGAGAATTCGGTCGATTGCAGCGCGTTTCTCGGGCGGGTGAAGATGTTCTGGATGTTATTCAGCGCGATGGGGGTGAAGGAAACCGGGATGGAGCTTTTTTCCAGAATGCTTTGGCACAAGACATGGTAGGCCGCAATTTCCTTGCGGTCGAAGCCGATATAAATGCGAGCAGTTTCAGTCATGGCTTTCCAGGGCGGCTGGCTTTACCTGGAAACTAGCTTAACCCCGAACGCCTTTTCTTCGTGCCACCCGGGGTAAGACTTGCTGCGCAATGTTACGCTTTCGTTTCGCGCATATCGGTACGAAGTAATTATCGACTCACTCAGGCCTGCTCCCAGTGCACCAGCCGCCGGCCGATGGCGACGAATATGGTATCGAGCATGGCGCCGAGAATGCCGAGCTCGATCAGCCCGACGAACATGCGGTCGACCAGGATGTATTGCCGGGCTTCGTCCAGCCGGTAGCCGATGCCGGAAGACGCTCCGGTCAGTTCCGCGGCCACCAGGCTGAGGAAGGCGAGCGCAGCGCCCAGCCGCAGCCCCGCGAAGATGTAGGGCGCCGAGGCCGGGACCACCACCTGCAGGAATTCCACCGCACGCGACGCGCCCAGCGACTGGGCGGCGCGGATGTAGATGCTGGGCGTGTGGCTCATGCCGTGATGGGTGTTGAGCCACACCGCCAGGAACACGGTGTACGAGATCACGAAATACTTAGATTCCTCGCCGATGCCGAACCAGACGATGGCGATCGGCACCAGGGCGATGGCCGGAATCGGCCGCAGCAGCGTGAACAGCGGGCTCAGCGCCACCGCGAAGAAGCGCGTGCGGGAGGTCAGCAGGCCGAAGCCGATGCCCAGGCTGGCGCCCACCGTGAAGCCGATGGCGGCGCGTTTGAGCGACACCGCCAGGTCTTTCAGCAGGATGCCTTTCTGGTACATGTCGACGGCGGCGCGCCAGACGCCGGCCGGCGACGGGATAAGGGCCGGGTTGACCAGGTTCGCCAGGCATATCAGCTGCCAGACCGCCAGCACGGCGAACAGCGAGATGGCGACGTCCTTGATCCGTAGCGCGTTGCTTCGCATGGCGGCCCCCGGCTTCTATTTGCCGGCCAGCGGGTAGCAGAACGGGCAGGCTTGCTCGTCGGTGCGGCCGAGCGGGTCCCACTGGGGCAGCGACGACCACACTTTTTCGCCGGAGGCCTGCGCCCGGGCGCGCAGGGCGTCGAGGTCGATGCCGGGGATCTGGCGGTTTTCCATGATCGTCTTGCCGTTGACGATGACCATGTCGACGTCGTCGCCGACGCCGCACTCGATCACGCTCTTGACCGGGTCGCGCACCGGGCCGTAGCGCAGCGTGTCGCGGCCGGTAAGGTCGATGGTGATGATGTCGGCCAGCGCGCCCGGCTCCAGGCGGCCGATGTCGTCGCGGCCCAGCGACTTCGCGCCGCCCAGCGTGGCGGCGGCGAACACTTCGCCGGCGGTGGCCGAGAAGTAGGAATGGCTCATGATCTTGCCCATGTACGAGGCGGTGCGCATGTTCATGAACATGTCGCGCGGGTAGGTGTCGGAGCCGATCGTGATGTTGACCCCGGCGTCGCTGTACTTTTTCCAGTTGTCGAGCGTGCGGGCGCGCCGCGCGATGTTGATCGGGCAGTGCGAGATCGAGGTGCCGGCGCGGCCGAGCAGTTCCAGGTCCCGGTGCGACGAATAATTCATGTTGGGGTTGTCGGAGATGTAGTTGCAGTGGCCGATGTTCAGCGTGGGCCGCAGCATGCCGATGGAGTCCAGCAGCTCGATCGGCGTCATCATGTGCTGCGCCACGATTTCGTGGAATTCGATGACGCTGAAGGCGGCGTGGGTGGCGATGGGCAGGCCGGTGTGGTCGGCGATTTCCACCGTCTGCTTCATCAGGTCCAGGCTGGTGGTCTGCAGCCGCCGCGGCACCAGGATGCCGCGGATGCGGCCGTCCAGCGCGCCGTCGTTGCGCTCGATCCATTCCAGCGCGACCTTCATGCCGCTCACGCCGCGCTCCTCGTCGTTGATGCGTTCCAGCCGGCCCTGTTCGTCGCCGACCCAATGGCCGCAGTCGTAGCCCGGCGACAGGTAGGCGCGCGAGCCGAAGCGCTCGACCTGTTCCATCAGCGCATCCTGCACCGCCACCTGAGCCCCGAGTTCGACGAAGGTGGTGACGCCGCCGCGGATCAGTTCCGCCACCGTATAGGCGGCGTTGAGCTCCACGGCGCCCTCGGGCGCCTTGGCGCCGTGGGCCAGCCAGCGCGCATCGCCGGTGACCTGCTTGCCGCGCTTGGGCACGGTCACTTCCAGGAAGGGCTGGCCGTAATACATCGGCCGGCCGGTGTCGGTGATCAGCCGGTGCGAGGCGCGGTGGCCGTAGTGGATGTGGGTGTCGATGAAGCCGGGCGCCACCAGCCTGCCGGCGGCGTCGATGGTGCGGTCGACCGTGCCGTCGAAACGCGGGCCGACGTAGAGGATGCGTTCGTCTTCGTAGACGACCACGCCGTCGCGGATGAGGGTGTGGCCGTTGTTGGCGTAGCCCACGATCCACGGGGCCTTGATTGCAGTGCGCATGGAGATGATTCCTTCGGAAGGTCGCGATTGACGGTGCGTGTGCGGACGGCTAGGGGGCGAGCTCGACCCGTTCGGCGGAAAGCGAACGCAGCGGCGCCTCGGCGATGAAGCTGCGCATGGTGGCGCGGTCGGCCTTGGCGCCCGGGATGATGCCCTTGGCCTCGATCCACTTGGCTTCCGAGGCCATGGTGTCGAGCAGGCCGTTGTCCAGTCCCAGGCCGAAGACGTATTCCGGCCAGGCCTTGTCGATCGCCTCCGGCTTGAGCGCGCCTTCGCTGGCCTTGGCCAGCGCCGCCTTGGCGCGGGCCGGGTCTTTCTTGATGATCTCGTCGGCTTCGACCATTGCGCTCAGGAATTTCTTCAGGTCTTCCGGGCGGTTGTCGATCATGGACTTGGTGGCCGACAGCACGAAGTACGAGGTGTAGTCGGCGATGACCTGTTCGCGGTACTTGTCGCCCAGCACCTGCTTGGCGCGCGGGTAATAGTCGGGGAACATCACGCCGGCGTCGATGTCGCCGCGGGCCAGCGCCGGCACGATGTCGGTGGGGCCCACGTTGACGATCTCGGCCTTGACGCCGGCCTTGGCCAGCGCCAGCTCGGCGGAATACTCGACATTGGTGGCGCGCGTGGTGCCGATCCGCTTGCCGGCCAGGTCCTTGATGCTGGAAAAGCCGACGTCGGAACGGCTGACGAAGCGGTTGGCCACGTATTTCGAGACCGTGGCGACGATGCCGAACTGCTGCTTGCGCAGCGCCGCCACCACCGGCGGGTACTCGGCCATGAACGCGATGTCGAGCTGGCCGCCCAACAGCGCTTCGAGCGCGCGCTGGCCCGCCACGAACCGGACCGTCTCGACATCGAGGCCGGCTTTCTTGAACAGGCCTTCCTCCAGGGCGACGATCACCTCCAGGGACTGGATGGTCGGCGCCGCGCCGAGGACGATCTTGCCCGGCTGCGCCGCGGCGCAATTGCCGGCTGCCGCGAAGGCCAACGCGGCCAGGTACATCTTGAACGGTTTCATTGCTCGACCCTTTGCAGATTGACGATGGTTGCTGGAAAGCGGTGGCCGGACGCGCGTGCCCGGCGTCAGTCTTCTTCTGCGTGCGGTTCGTTGCGCAGCAGCTTCATGATGGCCGCGCGCCTGCGCACGAAGCCTTCGTCGATGTGCTCGGCCGAGCGCGGCCGCGGGCTGTCGACCTCGATGCGTTCGATGATCCGGCCGGGAGCGGCCGACATCACGTAGACCACGTCGGCCAGCACCAGCGCCTCGTTGACGTCGTGGGTGACGAACATCACGGTCTGGCGCCGGCGTTCCCACAGCCGCAGCAGCAGTTCGTGCATCGTCACCTTGGTCTGCGCGTCGAGCGCGCCGAAGGGCTCGTCCATCAGCATCAGGGCGGGGTTCGACACCAGCGTGCGGGCGATGGCCACGCGCTGCTTCATGCCGCCGGACAACTGGCCAGGATACTTTTCCGCATGCCTGGCCAGGCCGACTTCCTCCAGCGCGGCGAAGGCCCGTTCGCGCCGCTGCGCGCGCGTCAGCCCGAAGCGCTTGAGCGGGAATTCGACGTTGGCGATGGCCGTGAACCACGGGAACAGCGCGAAATTCTGGAACACGACGCCGATGTCGGGCGTGGGTTTCCTGATTTCCACGCCGTCGACCACGATGCCGCCGGTGGTGGGGACGACGAAGCCGGCCACGGCGTTCATCAGCGTCGACTTGCCGCAGCCCGAAGGGCCGATGAAGGCGGCGAACTCGCCGGGGCGCAGGATCAGGTCGGTCGGCGCCAGCGCGGGAACCAGCTTGTTGCCGGGTCCTTTGAAGGCGATCGAGACGTTGGATATCTCTACCTTGCCCGTGCCGCCGGCCGCCGCGCCGTCGATTCCGGCCGCGTCCGGCGCCATGCCGGCTGGCGCCGTGCCGAACCCTTTCCCGACCAGCATGTTGCCCACTACTGCCCTCCGTTGGGGGAAGCGGCGCCGGCCTACGGGCCGCCGCGGCGGTTTTCAGATAGATCTTCGACAGCTTCAACGTCGACCGGTACGGTTCATGCGAATAGCGTGCCAGCGTGTCGAGCGTCCGGTAACTCTGGTGTGCGGGGATGGGGAGATGCGGATGAGGCGAAAACAACCCCGCTCGATCCGCTTGAAATCGGGGAACGGCGCGCCACGTTGGGGCGCCGTCGAAAACAGTATAGGGAGGGGGTGGGGCGGTATCGATAAAGCGCGCCTTATAAATCTCATAGTGGGCGCGTGATGTCTCGATGGCGCTTGGGCCGGTCCGGCACTAGATCGTGGGACTCATCCCGCGCTGGGGAGCGGGACGATGCCCAGTTTGCGGAATCCCGAGGCGCGGGCGGCCCATCTGGCCATGCTGGTCTACAACCCGGCCGAGGCGGGCGACGCTGAGCGCATCCGGGCGCTGACCGTCGGCAAAGGCCGCTGAGCTGGCAGCGCGCGCCGGTTCCGCGTTACCGGCAAGGCGGCGCCTTCAAGGCCACCCATACAGCCTGGCAGCGTTGTCCGCGAACAATGCCTGCCGCTGTTCCTGAGAGGGCAGCCATTGGCCCGCGGCGTCGAGCAGGTCGGCGTCGTGCGGCATGTCGTTCCTGACCATCACGTGGGGCCAGTCGGTGCCCCAGACGATGCGCTCCATGCATTCGCGGGCCAGCCAGCGGGCGATCGTGCGCGCCTTGGGATAGAGCGGGCCGTCGTCGATGCGGTAGGGCCCGGTCATCTTCGCCCACGCGCGTCCGGCCTTCATCAGGGCCGCCATGGCCCGCAAGCCGGGATGACGGAGGTCCGCCTGGCGCGACAGGTAGCCGAGATGGCCGAAGACGAGCGGTACGTCAAGCCGCCCCAGCGACTCGTCCAGGTCCGGGTACTGGTCGACGTGGACCAGCAGCTCCAGGTGCCAGCCGAGCGGCGCTACCCGGTCCGCCAGGCGCTGCAGGCCTGCGATGGGCAGTGCCGCGGTGGGGCGTTTCACGTCGACCAGGTTTACCCGCACGCCGCGCACGCCCAGGGCGTGCATGTCGGCAAGCCGGCTCGCGGGTTCGCCGCCTTCCAGCACGACCACGCCGCGCGCGGCGCCGCCCAGTTCCGCGAGCGCCTCCAGCAGGACGCGATTGTCCGTTCCATAGACGCTGGGCTGCACCAGCACGCAGCGCGACAGGCCCAGGCTTTGCTGCAGCGCCCGGTAATGGGGCAGCAGGCAATCCGGTGGGGTATAGACCCGGTCCGCGCTGTAGGGAAAGCGGCCGGCCGGCCCGAGAATGTGCAGGTGGCTGTCGCAGGCATGGGCCGGGAGCCGCAGGCCCGGCGGCTTGAGCACCGTTTGCGGGGCCGGGCAGGCGGGCGCGCCGGGCATCGGCGCCGTATCCTCGCCGAGTGTCGGCCCGGCCAGTATGTAGCTCCAGGACCCCACGGCCTGCACCGGTTCCGGCTGGCCTGCGTAGGCGCCTGCCGGCACCACGATGGGCTTGAGGAAGTTGTGCCTGGCGCAGACCTGCCGCGCCTCGGCTTCGGTCAGGCCGATGAGCCGCCCGCCGGCCTGCATGATGGCGGTGAAGCCGGGGCCAGCCGATGCCTGCGCCCCATTGCGCGGCCACGCGGCCGTCCGCCACCATGGCCGGGCCGTCGCCGGCGCGGTCCAGATAGCGGGGTTCGAAATCCTTGTCGCGGTCCAGGCCGAGGCCGTCCATCACGTATTTGCCGAGCAGCGTGATGCCCGATGCCCGCGTGCCCCACGATATGGGGTGGCCGATCAGGTCGCGCACCGAACGCGCGGCGCTGTCGCCGCGGACGGCGAACATGCCGGGGCTCGAATAGATGGCGGCCACGACCTTCAGCGTGCTCTTGGGGCGCCCGATGCCCGCGTAGGCTTCGTAGGCCGGCTCGCCGGCCACCAGCGCGATGTCCAGGCGGCCGGCCTCGAGCGAGACGATGTTTTCGGCGCTGCCGGCGGTGTTGCGGGGAACGATCGACAGCGAGGGATCGGTTTCGTTGATGGTTTCGGCGGCGGCCGCGCCGAAAAAGGGAAAACCGCCGCCCGGCGTTGCGGTGCCGAGAATGACTTCAGTCTTGGGGGAGGCCACGGATGCTCCTTCGATTGCTGGTTGCGGGGCATCCGATCGTATGGAGGCGCCCATGGCCCGGCAAGCCGCAAATCCCGGTATCCCTATCGGCAAAACCGATAGCGCCCGCAGGGCGCAGGGACCGCAACTCAATCCAGGCTTTGCATCTCCACCCGGTTGCGCCCGGCCTCCTTGGCCCGGTACAAGGCGTGATCGGCAGCGGCGATCAGATGCGGCCAGATGCCGGGGCGGATATCGGCCGTGGCCACGCCGAAGCTTGCCGTGACCTGCAGGCTCTGCCCCGACTCCAGCGTGAAGGGCGTCTCCTCCAGGGTCGAGCGCAGGCGCTCGGCGATATCGAAGGTATTGCTGCCATCGTCGATTGGAATGACGACGAATTCCTCGCCGCCGAAGCGGGCCAGGATGTCCTCGGGACGCAGGCAGGCGCGCAGCCTGTGCGCCAGTTCTTTCAGGACCTCGTCGCCCGCGCCATGGCCCCAGGTGTCGTTGATGCGCTTGAAGTGGTCGATGTCGAGGATGATCGCGCCCAGCCGCCGCGAGCCGTCGCCTGCCTCGGCGAGTCTTTCGCCCAGCGCATCCAGCGCGCGGCGGTTGAGCACGCCGGTCAGGGCGTCGGTCTGGGCTTGCTGCCGGAACCCTTCGGTCAGCGCGGCGCGTTCGATCAGCTTGTCGCGCAGCGAGGCCAGCGCCTGGTAGAGCTCGGCTATCTCGCCGCCGGCGCGGGGCTGTTCGATGGCGGCACCGAATTGCCCATCGGCAAAATCGACGATGCGGGTACGGGCCGTGAGCAGCGGCCGGAACAGCAGCTTCTCGGTAGCCAGCAGCAGCCAGAGTTCGAGCAGCAGCGCCAGCACCGTTGCCGTCGCCACGTTGAACAGCGCCCGGCGTGCGGCCGAGGCGTCGGCCCGCAGCGATGCCATGGAGGAGTCGACGAAGGCGTCGCGCAGCTGTTCCAGCGGCGCGAAGGTCGGCACCAATGCCGCCGTGAACATTGTCGGGGTGGTGGTGTATCGGCCGGCGGCGCCGGCGGCGAGCGTCTGCTCCAGGAGCGCCATGCCTTCGCCCAGGAAGCGCGCGATCACGGCCCGGTGCGCGGCGGCGACGGCCGGGTCGGCGGTGGTTGCGGTCAGTTGCGAGACCAGGTGCCACAGTTCCATGACCTGGCCGCGCGTCTCTTCGTAGGCGGTCCGGCGCGCGGCGTCCATCGGTTCGCCGTGGATCATGGGGATGATGAGATGAGAGCCCAGCCGGCCCGCATAGTCGCGCAATTCCGCCAGCATGCGCATGGCCATGGCGCGGCCGACGAGGTCCGTCCTGGTCCTCAGCAGCGTGGCGGTGCTGTGCTGGATGAGCGGCCCGGCGCTGTCGTAGGCCCCGAACATGGCTTCCACCGCGCCGGCGATGTCGGCAGTGGTGCGGGCCGCCATCGGTTCGGCGGCGACCATATCGACTCTCTGCCTGGCCCGGGCAAGCGTCTGGCGCAGCGGCGGGACGCCGTCTGCCAGGGCGGGATTGGCGGCGGCCCGGGCGAGCGCGGCGTCGGTCGCGGCGCGGGCGTCGCGCAGCAACTGCCGCGAGGCACCGGCGGCCGTCCTTTCTTCGCTGAGGACGCGATTGCTCGGACCGCGTTCGGCCGAGATCCGGCTGGCGGCGTCCAGCACCAGCCGGAAGGCGGCCAGCCGTTCGAGGTTGTCCCGGCTGGTGTCGAGCTGTTCGTGGTAGCGGGTGATCAGGCCAATCCCGAGCAGGAGGGAACAGGCCATCACGATGCAGAGCGCCGCCACGAACTGCTGGTGCAGGCTGAAGCGGCTCAGGCCGAGGCCGGGAAACGCCGGTTGGTTCCTGGCGGTGCTCATTCAGGCGCGGCGGGCGTCTTGGGCGGAAGTGCAAGCATCGTGTGCACCTTTTTGCGGTGGGCCACGGCGGCGGAGGCATGCCCGGGGCGGCGGGCAGTAAGCAATAGGGTAGCAGACCGCAAGCGGAGAATTCCCGCGCTCGCAGTGATGGCCCCCCGGCGTTTCCGCCACCGGTTTGTTAATCTCGCAGCGAAACGCATATTCCTCGCTTGCAAGGAGCTTCGAGCATGAGCCAATCCTCCGATTACGTGCCGCCCAAGGTCTGGACCTGGAACAAGGCCAGCGGCGGCCGATTCGCGAACATCAACCGCCCGGTATCGGGGCCCACGCACGACAAGGAGCTGCCGGTCGGCCGCCATCCGCTGCAGCTTTATTCGCTGGCCACGCCCAATGGCGTGAAGGTGACCGTGATGCTGGAGGAATTGCTGGCGCTCGGCCATAGCGGCGCCGAGTACGACGCCTGGCTGATCCGGATCAACCAGGGCGAGCAGTTCGGCAGCGGCTTCGTCGAGGTGAATCCGAATTCCAAGATACCCGCGCTGATGGACCGCAGCGGGCCGCAGCCGGTGCGCGTGTTCGAGTCCGGCGCCATCCTGCTGTACCTGGCCGAGAAATTCGGCGCCTTCCTGCCGGCCGCGGGCGGCGCGCGCGCCGAGTGCCTGTCGTGGCTGTTCTGGCAAATGGGCAGCGCGCCTTATCTGGGTGGCGGCTTCGGCCATTTCTACGCTTACGCGCCCACCAAGATCGAATACGCGATCGACCGCTTCGCGATGGAGGTCAAGCGCCAGCTAGACGTGCTCGACAAGCGGCTGGCCGACAACGAATACGTGGCCGGCGCCGAATACACGATCGCCGACATGGCCATCTGGCCGTGGTACGGCGGCTTGGCCAAGGGCTGGCTGTACGACGCGGCCGAATTCCTGGCGGTGCAGGAATACCGCAACGTCCAGCGCTGGGCCGAGGCCATCGGCCAGCGTCCGGCGGTGCGACGCGGGCGGATGGTCAACCGCGTGTTCGGCGATCCTTCCAGCCAGCTGCACGAGCGGCACGATGCCGCCGACTTCGATACCCGGACCCAGGACAAGCTGGCCGCGGGCGGCTAGCGTTCAGGCGGCCGGCGCCTGTCCGCCGGCTTGCGCCGCGATGCCGTCCAGCGCCGCCAGCGCGTCGGCCGGCAGCCGCAGCGCCGCGGCGGCCAGGTTCTCCTGCAGGTGGACGACCGAAGACGTTCCCGGTATCGACAGGATGTTGGGCGAACGCTGCAGCAGCCATGCCAGCGCCGTCTGCATCGGCGTGGCGCCGAGCCGGCGGGCGACGTCGGACAGCACGGAAGATTGCAGTGGGGTGAAGCCGCCCAGCGGGAAGAACGGCACGTAGGCAATGCCTTGCCGGGCCAGGTCGTCGATCAGGACGTCGTCGGCTCGTTGGACCAGGTTGTAGTGGTTCTGTACGCAGACGATGTCGCAGATGGCGCGCCCCTGCTCGATCTGTGCCGGCGTGACGTTGCTCAGCCCGATGTGGCGCACCAGGCCCTGCCGCTGCAGTTCGGCCAGGGTGGCGAGCGGCGCTTCGATCGATCCTTCGGCGGGTCCATGGATGCCGAACATGATCCGCAGATTGACCACGTCCAGCACGTCCAGCCCCAGATGGCGCAGGTTGTCGTGCACGGCCTGCGTCAGTTCGGCCGGCGAGAACGCCGGCAGCCACGAGGCGTCCGGACCGCGGCGGGCGCCGATCTTGGTGACGATGACCAGGTCGTCGGGGTAGGGGGCCAGCGCTTCGCGGATCAGCAGATTGGTTTCGTGCGGGCCGTAGAAGTCGCTGGTGTCGACATGGTCGACGCCGGCCTCGATGGCCGCGCGCAGCACCGCCAATGCCGCTTTTCTGTCCTTGGGCGGGCCGAATACGCCCGGCCCTGCGAGCTGCATGGCGCCGTAGCCCAGCCGCTTCACCTTGCGGTCGCCCAGGGCGTAGCGGCCGGCGGAGTCGAGATCGTTCATGGTCGGTTTCCTTTCGAAGGTGGGTTCGGAAGGAAGATAACGGCTCGGCATTGGGATGATAAGCCGCTACAATCGGCACGGGCTGTGCGGGATATGGAACAATGAAGGTCGATCTCAACGATCTGAATGCCTTCGTGGCGGTGGCGCGCGCGGGCGGCTTCCGCGACGCGGCGCGGGCCGGCGGCACCAGCGCCTCCAGGCTGAGCGAGGCGGTGCGCCGCCTGGAATCCCGGCTTGGCGTGCGGGTGCTGAACCGGACCACGCGCCGCGTGGTGCCCACCGAGGCCGGGACAGGCCTGCTGGCCCGGCTGGCGCCGGCGCTGGGCGAAATGGAAGCTGCGCTCGATGCCGTGAACGGTTTCCGCGAACGGCCGGCCGGCACGCTCAGGCTGAACGTCCCGCTCAGCGCGTCGCGGCTGGTGCTGCCGGCGCTGGTGCCGCCGTTTCTGGCCGCCTATCCCGACATCCGGCTCGAAGTGATCGTCGAAGAAAGCTTCGTCGACATCCTGGAAGCCGGCTGCGACGCCGGCATCCGCTACGACGAACGGCTGGAGCAGGACATGATCGCGGTGCCGATCGGGCCGCGCGTGCAGCGCTTTGCCGCGGCCGCAGCGCCTGCCTACCTGGCGCGCCGCGGGCGGCCGGCGCATCCGCGCGACCTGATGGAACACGCCTGCCTGCGGGGCCGCTTTCCCAGCGGCTCGATGCCGCCGTGGGAATTCGAGCGCGGCGGCGAAGCGCTGCGGATCGATCCGGCCGGGCCGCTGGTGGTGCTGGTGGGCGGCGCGGTGGACCTGGCGGTCGACGCCGCGGTCGCCGGCACGGGCGTCGTCTACCTGTTCGAAGACTGGCTGCGGCCGTATTTCGAGCGCGGCGAGCTGGAGCCCGTGCTCGAGCCCTGGTGGCCGCGCTTTTCCGGGCCCTTTCTGTATTACCCCGGCCGGCGTTTCGTGCCGGCCCCGCTCAAGGCCTTCATCGATTTCATCAAGGCGGCGAGGCCGGGCTAGGCTGTTGGCGCCGTGCAATGCATGCGGCGCGGAGTACTATCGCGCCTTGTTCATCGCATAGAGATTGCCTGCCTGCCGGCGGCCCGCCCTCGCGGCGTCCCGGCCGCCGGCCACGGACGCGCCATGCAACTGCACGAACTCGAAACCCCCGCCCTGATCCTGGACCGCCTCGCGATGGACCGCAACATCGCGCGGCTGCGCGGGCGCCTGGCGCCGTTCGGCGTCACGCTGCGTCCGCACGTCAAGACCAACAAGTCGGCCGACGTCAGCCGCCGCATCGGCGCGCCGGGCACGCCGATCACCGTGTCGACGCTGAAGGAGGCCGAGTACTTCCTGGAGCACGGCTGGACGGACATCCTCTACGCGGTCGGCATCGCGCCTTCCAAGCTGCCGCACGTGGAGCGGCTGGCGCGCCGCGGCGCGCGGATCACGGTCCTGCTGGACAATGTCGAGTCCGCGGCGGCCGTGGCCGCGTATTGCGCGGCCCACCGCCTGCGCCTGCCGGTTCTGATCGAAGTCGATACCGACGGCCATCGGGCCGGCATCAAGCCGGACGACGCCGAACTGCTGGAGGTCGCGGCGGTGCTCGCCCGCAACGATGACGGCGAGGGCGCCTGGGTGGCCGGGGTGCTGACCCACGCCGGCGCTTCCTACGATTGCCGCTCGGCCGCCGCCATCGAGGCGATGGCCGAGCAGGAGCGCGCCGGCGCGGTGCGCGCGGCGCAGCGCCTGCGCGCCGCCGGCCATGCGGCGCCGGTGGTCAGCGTGGGCAGCACGCCCACCGCGCATTTCGTACGCGCGCTGGACGGCGTGACCGAAGTGCGGGCCGGCGTCTTCGTTTTCTTCGACCTCGTGATGCATGGCCTTGGCGTATGCGCCGTCGAAGACATCGCGTTGTCGGTCCTGTGCACGGTCATCGGCCACCAGCGGGAGAAAGGCTGGCTCATCACCGACGCCGGCTGGATGGCCATGTCGCGCGACCGCGGCACGGCGAAGCAGCCGGTGGACCAGGGCTACGGCATGGTGTGCGACGTCGAGGGCCGGCCCTTGCCCGACCTCGTCATGGCCGACGCCAACCAGGAGCACGGTACCATCCGTCACCGCAGCGACCCGGCCGCCACACCGATGCTGCCGGTGGGCACGCTGCTGCGCATCCTGCCCAATCACGCCTGCGCAACGGCCGCCCAGCACGGCGCGTATGCGGTCGTGGCGGGCGGCACCGATATCGAGGCGACCTGGCCCCGTTTCGGGGGCTGGTGAGCGGTGCCCATGCCGCCGCGCCCGGGGATGCGGTTTTCGTTTTGACGTATATGACACAAAACGAAACACACTGCATCACGATAAGGGTGTTGCTCCAAGCGTATCTTCCGTATCCAGGGGGCCTCGTCCAGTCTTGCCACGGGGGGCGGCAATGCAGAGTTTGATGGATGCGTTACGCAGCAACGCCGATACGGTAGTGGAGGCGTTCTACGATACGCTGGCCCGGCTGC
Organism: Pigmentiphaga soli; assembly: GCF_039541095.1. Taxonomy (NCBI): domain Bacteria; kingdom Pseudomonadati; phylum Pseudomonadota; class Betaproteobacteria; order Burkholderiales; family Alcaligenaceae; genus Pigmentiphaga; species Pigmentiphaga soli. The sequence goes on along the minus strand of NZ_BAABFO010000003.1, from coordinate 262,822 downwards.
CCAGATCCCGCCAGATCCTGATGATGCTGTCGGAAGCCGAATTGCTGCATCTCAAGCGGCGGCAGTCCGAGAACCTGCAGGCGCTGGCCGCCCCCCGGCTCGGCGCCAAGGCGCATGCGCAGATGGCGCTGCGCGTGGGGCGTGTTCACGCCATCGTCGGGCTCGACAAGGAAGAGCTCGTCCGCGCCCGCGGCATCCTGGCCGATTCCCTCTACCGCCTGATCGCCAGGCCGGCGGGCACGCGGGCGCTGGCCACCTATAACCGCCGCCTGAACGTCGATCTCGCCTGGCAACTCAAGGCCTACCAGGAGCTCCAGGATTCACAGCAGGAAGTGCTGCTGCGGCTGACGAAGATGGTGTGGGAAGTCCGGAACTATGCCGACTTCATCCATCGCACCATGGAAATCCTGTCCGGCCACGACGAGATCGCCGGCTGCAGCATCGGCCGACCCGACGCCCAGGGCGTGTTCCATTTCGAGGCCGCCTCGCAGGGAAAGACCGGCGGCCACCTGCAACGGCTGATGGAACGGCCGGAAACGCAGATCCTGATCGCTGCCGACGACCCGCGCGGCCAGGGCCCGGTCGGCCTGGCCTGGCGCAGCGGCAAGGTGGAACGCATCATCAATTTCTCGACCAGCCCGCAGGCGGCGCCGTGGCTGGCGTCGGCGCTGCGCGAGGGCGTCCGTTCCTGCGCCTCGATCCCGCTCGGCGCGCCGGGCGCGCGGCCGGCGGCGATACTGACGCTCGACTGCGCCTATCCGGGCGGTTTCGCCGGCCCCCACCAGGTCGGCTTCATCGACCTGGTGAAGACGCTGCTCGATTGCGCGTTCATGCGGTTTCCGGAGCATGGCGCCGACGGTTCCGCGATATCGCACGCCGGGCGCCAGCACTGGTCCACGCTGCTGCGCTCGAACGCGCTGGTCATGCACTATCAGCCGCTGCTCGATCTGCAGACAGGCAAGGTCACCAAGGTCGAGGCGCTGGCCCGCATGCGGGAAGGCGACCAACTGCACATGCCCGGCGCCTTCATATCGGCGCTGGCTTCCGATGACCAGCTCGAACTGTTCATCCGCGGGCTCGACCAGGCGCTGGCCGACCGCAACGACTGGCTCAGACGGGGCGTGGACCTGTCGATTTCCGTCAACTTGCCGCCGGCCGCGCTCAACGACATCCGCTACTACGAGGCCACGCGGCAGGCGCTGGACGCGCATGCCTGTCCGCCCGGCAGGCTGGTGCTGGAGGTGCTCGAGTACGAGGAAGTGTCGCTCGCCCACGGACAGGACGGCATTTTGTCGAAGTTCCGCGCGCTGGGCGTGACGCTGGCGCAGGACGACCTGGGCTCCGGCCACAGTGGCCTGGGCAGCCTGCGCAAGCTGCCGGTCGACTGGATCAAGCTGGACCGCGAACTGGTCGCGGTAAGCGAGACCGACGCGATCGGCGCGCTGCGTTTCATCTACCAGTTGACCCGGCTTGGGCATGCGCTGGGCAAGTCGGTGGTGGCCGAAGGGATCGAGTCCATCGATTTCCTCGATGCGCTGCGGATCCTGGGCGTGGACGTGGCGCAAGGCTACATCGTGGCCGGGCCGATGCCGGCCGAGGGTCTGCTGCTGTGGATGGCCGGGCATCCGGCTTCCGTCTTCGGGCCGCCGCCGGAGCAGGGCACGCTGTCGGCGCTGGCCAAGCTGGTGGTGTGGGAAGAGCGCCTGTTCGTGAATGCCAGCGCGCCGGATGCCAGCGCGCCGGACGCCGGCGCAGGGCAGCGGGCGGGCGCGGCGCCGGCGAATTGAATGAAGCTGTCCGCCATGCGGGCCGCGGTACCCGTCCATCGGCGCGCCCTGGGGGCGGCGCGCCGCCTTACCGGTGGGCGACGTTCCATTCCGTCTTGCGGAAGAAGCGGTCGGAAAGGAAGTCGACGAAGGCGCGCAGCTTGACCGGCAGGTAGCGAGCGGGCGGGTAGAGCGCGTAGATCGAGGTTTCGGGCGCCTTGTAGCGGGGCAGGATGGCGCGCAGGCTGCCGCTGCGCAGGTGCTCGCCCACGATGAAGGTGGGCAGCAGGGCGATGCCGTGGCCGCCAAGCGCGGCGTCGCGCAGTATCTCGCCGTTGTTGGTGCTCAGCTTCCAGGTGGGGTGGATCCAATGGTCTTCGCCGTCGCGTCCGGTCAGCTTCCATTGCGTGCCGGTGGCCAGGTAGCCGTAGTTCAGGCAGTCGTGGCCGCGCAGGTCGTGCGGATGGCGCGGCGTGCCGGCCCGCTTCAGGTAGTCGGGCGACGCGCACAGCACGCGGGGGGCCGGCGCGATCTGGCGCGCGGTAAGGCTAGGCGGCGGGGCGTCGGCGATGCGCAGCGTGACGTCGAACCCTTCCTGCACGGTATCGAGGTGCTGGTCGCTGAGCACCAGCTGGATGCGGATGCCGGGGTACTGCAGCATGAAATCGCTGACGGCGGTGCCCAGGTGCATGGTGCCGAACGACATCGGCGCGTTGACGCGCAGCGTGCCGCGCGGCTCGGCCTGCAGGTGGGAGACCGCGAGGTCGGCCTCTTCGATCTCGCTCAGGATCGCCACGCAGCGCTCGTAGTAGTGCTGGCCGGCGTCGGTCGGGCTGGCGTGGTGGGTGCTGCGGTTCAGCAGCTGCACGCCCAGCTCGGCTTCGAGGTCGATGATGTATTTGCTGACGGCCGACCGGGACAGGCGCATGTCGCGCGCAGCCTCGGAGAAGCTGCCGTGCGACACGACCTTCGTGAAAGCCCACATGCTCGTAAGTTTATTCATTGGACCACTGTGAAACGGGCTGTAGCAACCATTGCTCGCCCGTGCTTGTAGACTCGCGCTGCGGTGTTCGCAATGCGTGGACACTGGTATTTAATAAAGACGTGTTGTCCATGAAATGGAACGGTCACGTCCTTGTTGTCGAATCGAGCATATCACCCGCCAAGGAGCAGACCCATGTCCAAGTACCTCGAAGTCCTTACACCGCAGAACTGCCAGCTCATCTTCATCGACCAGCAGCCGCAGATGGCCTTCGGCGTGCAATCGATCGACCGCCAGGCGCTGAAGAACAACGTCGTGGCGCTGGCCAAGGCCGCCAAGGTCTTCAAGATCCCGACCACCATCACCACCGTGGAAACGGACGGCTTTTCCGGCAACACCTATCCCGAGCTGCTCGGCGTCTTTCCCGACAACAAGATCCTCGAACGCACCTCGATGAACTCATGGGACGACCAGAACGTGCGCGATGCGCTGGCCGCCAACAAGCGCAACAAGGTCGTCGTGTCGGGGCTGTGGACCGAGGTGTGCAACACCACTTTTGCCTTGTGCGCGATGCTGGAGGGCGGCTACGAGATCTACATGGTGGCCGACGCCTCGGGCGGCACTTCGGCGGATGCCCACAAGTACGCGATGGACCGCATGGTGCAGGCGGGGGCGGTACCGGTCACCTGGCAGCAGGTGATGCTGGAATGGCAGCGCGACTGGGCCCGCAAGGAAACCTACGACGCCGTGACCGGCATCGTGAAGGAACACTCGGGCGCCTACGGCATGGGCATAGACTACGCCATCACGCACGTGCACAAGGGCGCCGAGCGCGTCAAGCACGGCGAGCGCATCGGTCCCAACCCTGCCAAGTAGTAGGTTTGCGCCGGCTGCGCCCTGGTCCGGCAAGAACGACGCCGCCGCCATGAATCGAGGTGACCGATGAAACTCTATCTGCTTTCCCTGGGGGCCGGCATCCTGGTCGGTGTCATCTACAGCCTGTTGAACGTGCGTTCGCCGGCGCCGCCGCTGGTGGCCCTGGTGGGGTTGCTCGGCATCCTGGTCGGCGAACAGGTGATCCCCGTCGGCCGGCAACTGCTGGCCGGCTCGGCCTTTTCCACCGCCTGCACCAGGACGCAGGCCGTCAGCCATGTTTTCGGCCAATTGCCCGGCCGCCAGCTGGCGAAGCAGGCACAGGCCGCCAAGGAGGAACAATCATGACCGCGACGGCCGATCTCATCCTGCATCACGGCCTGATTTCCACGCTGGACCGGAGCAACCCGGCCGCCAGCGCCGTCGCCGTCAAGGACGGCAAATTCATCGCCGTCGGCGGCGACCGCACGGTCATGGCGCTGGCCGGGCCGGGCACCAAGGTCATCGACCTGAAAGGCCGGCGCGTGCTGCCGGGCCTGATCGACAACCACACCCACGTGGTGCGCGGCGGCCTGAACTTCAACATGGAATTGCGCTGGGACGGCGTACGCTCGCTGGCCGACGCGATGGACATGCTCGAGCGCCAGGTGGCGATCACGCCGCCGCCACAGTGGGTGCGCGTGGTGGGCGGCTTCACCGAACACCAGTTCGCCGAGAAACGGCTGCCCACGCTGGACGAGATCAACGCCATCGCGCCCGACACGCCGGTATTCCTGCTGCACCTGTACGATCGCGCCATGCTGAACGCGGCGGCGCTGCGCGCGGTGGGCTACACCAAGGACACGCCCGAACCCCCGGGCGGCGAGATCGTGCGCGATGCCGGCGGCAACCCGACCGGCCTGCTGCTGGCCAAGCCGAACGCCGGCATCCTGTATGCCACGCTGGCCAAGGGCCCCAAGCTGCCGTTCGATTACCAGGTCAATTCCACCCGCCATTTCATGCGCGAGCTGAACCGCCTGGGCGTGACCGGCGTCATCGATGCCGGCGGCGGTTTCCAGAACTATCCCGAAGACTACGCCGTGATCCGGAAGCTGGCCGACGAGGGCCAGATGACGGTGCGGCTGGCCTACAACCTGTTCACGCAGAAGCCGAAGAAAGAAAAGGAAGACTTCCTGAACTGGACCTCGTCGGTGAAGTACAAGCAGGGCAACGACTACTTCCGCCACAACGGCGCCGGCGAGATGCTGGTGTTCTCGGCGGCCGACTTCGAAGACTTCCGCCAGCCGCGGCCCGACATGCCGCCGGAAATGGAAAGCGAGCTCGACGAGGTGGTGCGCATCCTGGCCCAGAACCGCTGGCCGTGGCGGCTGCACGCTACCTACGACGAGACCATTTCGCGCGCGCTGGACGTGTTCGAGAAAGTCGACCAGGACATCCCGCTGGACGGCCTGCACTGGTTCTTCGACCATGCCGAGACGATTTCCGACGCATCGATCGACCGCATCGCGGCGCTGGGCGGCGGCATCGCCGTGCAGCACCGCATGGCCTACCAGGGCGAGTATTTCGTCGAACGCTACGGCCGCGGCGCGGCCGAGGCGACGCCGCCGATCAGGCGCATGCTGGACAAGGGCGTGAAAGTCTCGGCCGGCACCGACGCCACCCGGGTGGCCTCGTACAACCCGTGGGTGGCGCTGGCATGGATGATCACCGGCAAGACGCTGGCCGGCCTGCAGATCCATCCGCGGCGCAACTGCCTGGACCGCGAAGAGGCGCTGCGCATGTGGACCGAGAACGTGGCCTGGTTCTCCGACGAGGAAGGCAAGCGCGGCCGCATCGAGAAAGGCCAGTTCGCCGACCTGATCGTGCCCGACAAGGATTTCTTCGCCTGCGCGGAAGACGAGATCTCCTTCCTGACCTCGGAGCTGACCGTGGTGGGCGGCAAGGTGGTGTACGGCGCTGGCGACTTCGCCTCATGGGACGACAACCCGTTGCCGCCCGCCATGCCGGAATGGTCGCCGGTGCGCGCGTTCAAGGGCTATGCGGCCTGGGGCGAGCCGGACGGAGCAGGACGCAACTCGCTGCGCATGCAATCGCTGTGCGGCTGCGCGCGCGCCTGCGGCGTGCACGGCCACGCGCATGCCAGGGCCTGGGGATCCAAGCTGCCGGCGGCCGACCTGAAGGGCTTCTTCGGCGCGCTGGGATGCTCGTGCTGGGCCGTCTGAAACCATGACGGCGCCTGCGCAAACGCCCGCCGGCGGCTTCGCGCCGCTGCGCCAGAAGCTGTTCGCCATCCTGTGGGGCGCCACGGTCATCGGCAACACGGGCAGCTTCGTGCGCGACGTGGCCAGCTCGTGGCTGATGACCGACCTGTCGCCGTCGCCGGCCGTGGTGGCGATGGTGCAGGCGGCCGGCACGCTGCCGATCTTCCTGCTGGCGATCCCGGCCGGCGTGCTGTCCGACATCCTCGACCGCCGCAAATTCCTGATCGGCATCCAGATCTTGCTGGCCGGCGTCAGCATTTGCCTGATGCTGCTGTCGGCCATGGGCCTGCAGTCGGTCGCTTCGCTGATCGCGCTGACCTTCATGGGCGGCATCGGCGCCGCGTTGATGGGGCCGACCTGGCAGGCGATCGTGCCGGAACTGGTCGACCGCAAAGACGTGAAGAGCGCGGTCGCGCTCAATTCGCTCGGCATCAACATCGCGCGCGCGATCGGCCCGGCGCTGGGCGGGCTGATCCTGGCCGCCGCCGGCGCGGCGCTGACCTACGGCGTGGACGTGGTCAGCTATGTGTTCGTCATCGCCGCGCTATGGTGGTGGCGGCGCCGGGCGCCGGCCGAAGACGCGCTGTCGGAGCGCTTTCTCGGCGCGTTCCGGGCCGGGCTGCGCTATGCGCGGGCCAGCCATGAATTGCACGTGGTGCTGGTGCGCGCCTTCTTTTTCTTCGCGCTGGCCAGCTCGGTCTGGGCGCTGCTGCCGCTGGTCGCGCGCGGCCTGCTGGGCGGCGGCGCCGGCTTCTACGGCATCCTGCTCGGTGCGGTCGGGCTCGGGGCGATCGGCGGCGCGGTCGTCATGCCGGCGCTGCGGCGGCGTCTCGATGCCGACGGCCTGGTATTCCTGGCCGCGCTGGTGACGGCGGCGGTCATGCTGTTCCTGGCCTTCTCGCGCTCGCAGTGGGCCGCCGCGGTTTCGCTGCTGTTGCTGGGCGCGGCCTGGATCACGGCGCTGACCACGCTCAACGGCGCGGCCCAGGCCATCCTGCCGAACTGGGTGCGGGGCCGTTCGCTGGCCGTCTACCTGACCGTCTTCAACGGCGCGATGACGGCGGGCAGCCTGGCGTGGGGCGCGGTGGCCGAAGTGGCCGGCGTGGCCTCCACGCTGGTGGCCGGCGCCATTGGGCTGGCGGCGGTCGCCGCCGTATCGCACCGGCTCAAGCTGCCCAAGGGCGAGGCCGACCTCGTACCGTCCAACCATTGGCCCGAGCCCCTTACGGCGGCGCCGGTCGACAACGACCGCGGCCCGGTGCTGATCCTGATCGAATACCGCATCGATCCGGCCGACCGCCAGGCCTTTCTGCAGGCGCTGGCCAGGCTGTCGGCCGAACGGCGGCGCGACGGCGCCTACGGCTGGGGCGTGACCGAAGACGCGGCCGACCCCACGCTGATGCTCGAATGGTTCATGGTCGAGTCGTGGGCCGAGCACCTGCGCCAGCACCGGCGCGTGTCGAAGGCCGATGCCGACGTGCAGGAAGAGGCGCTGCGTTTCCACCGGGGCGGACAGCGCCCGGTGGTGCGCCATTTCCTTGCCATCAACCGGCCGCAGGCGGGGCAGGTGTAGCCCGCCTGCCGCCCGGCGCCATGGCCGCATACGGCGTTCAGCAATAGCGCGGCGCGAATACCCCGGGCGACGCCGCGCGCGCGCGTTCCCGCCAATGCGAGATTTCCGACACGAGATCCGACGCGATGCTGGACGGCGCCGTGTAGGCCGGGAAATACAGGTCGGCGGCGTCTTCGATCTCGCGGGCGTGGGCCGCGCTGCGGCTGTCCACCAGCATCACGATGAACGACGAGCGTATCGACCGCAGCATGCGGGCCAGCGCCTGCACGTCGAAGTCGCCGTCGCCGGCGCCGTCGACGATGAAGATCTCGCGGCTGACCAGCCGCGGGTCGCTCTTGAGCTCGCGTGGATCGGTGCAGATCTTGCAGCCTACGCCGGCGTCGTTCAACGCCTCGAATATTTTCATCAGATACGGGATCCGAGCGGTGCTCGGAATCACTATCGTGGTACGGACACCGCCCATGATTGGCCCCCTTGTTTTGCCAAGTGTCGGTAAGCCAAAGTTTATTTTTAAACAATTCGATAAAAAATCATATAATTCAAAAGCAAAACATCGATTTTTTGGAACTGTCATGCGCAACCTGAAGACGACGCTGGAGCAGTGGCGGGTATTGCAGGCCATCGTGGAGCACGGCGGCTATGCGCAGGCGGCCGAAGCGCTGCACCGCAGCCAGTCGTCGCTCAGCTACATGATGGGCCGGCTGCAACAGCAGGTAGGGGTCGAAGTGCTGGCGCTGGAAGGCCGCAAGGCGCGGCTTACCGAAAACGGCAAGGTGCTGCTGGCAGAGGCCGCCCAACTGCTGGACGAGGCCTGGCGGCTCGAACGCCTGGCCCAGAGCCTGAGTCGCGGCCGCGAGCCGGAAGTGCGGCTGGTGGTCGACATGGCGTTCCCGACGCCGCTGCTGCTGCGCGCGCTGAAGCGGTTCACGGCCGCCGCCGAGCAGACCCGGGTGCAGATGTCCGAAGTCGTGCTGTCCGGGGCCGACGAGGCCTTGCTGCAGCAGAAGGCCGACATCGTCATCGGTACCCGCATCCCGAGCGGCTTCCTGGGCGATCTGCTGATCGACGTCGAATTCACCGCGGTCGCGGCGCCCGAGCATCCCTTGCACGGGCTGGGCCGGGCGCTCACCACCGACGACCTGAAAGGCCATATGCAGGTGGTGCTGCGCGATTCCGGCACGCTCAAGCCGCGCGACGACGGCTGGCTGGGCGCCCCGCGCCGATGGACGGTAAGCAGCATGGAGACCTCGATGGCCATGCTGGGCGCCGGCCTGGGGTTCGCCTGGCTGCCCACCCACCTGCTGCGCAGGGAGCTCGATGCCGGCAACCTGCTGCCGCTGCCGCTGGACAAGGGCCGCACGCGGCGGGTGCCGCTGTACCTGATCTTCGCCACGCCCAACGACGTCGGCCCGGCCACGCGGCAGCTGGCCGACCTGCTGGTGGAGGTCGTGGCCGAGGGCGGCGCTAGCCTGGCGCCAGCCAGCGTGGCCGACGCTGCCGGTTGAAGCGGTTCGCGTCCATTACGTGGCGGCCGGCACGCTTTTCAGAACCCATACACCTGCGCCGGGTTGTCTACCAGCACCTGCTTGCGCGTCTGCGGATCCGGAATCCACTCGGCCAGCAGATCGCACAGGTCGCCATCGTTGGGCATGCGTTGCGAGAGGGTGGTGTGCGGCCAGTCGGTGCCCCACAGCAACTGGCCGGGCGCCGCATCCACCAGGGCGTGCACGAAGGGCGTCACGTCGCTGTACGGCAGTTCCTGCCTGGACATGCGCATCGGCGCGGACAGCTTGATCCAGCAGCGGCCGCGGCGCGCCAGCCCGAGGATGGTCTGGAACGTTTTGCCTTGAACGCCATCTTCGACCGGCACGGCGCCGATGTGGTCCACCACCACCGGCACCGGCAGCTTGTCGATCAGGGACCGGGCGTTGGCGAGATCTCGCGGGTCGATGCGGAACTGCAGGTGCCAGCCCAGCGGCGCGATGCGTCGCGCGACGCGCGGCGCCACATCTTCGGGGGCGGCCGAACCCTTGGCGCGCAGGTTCAGGCGCAAGCCACGCACGCCGGCCGCATGCATGGCCTCGAGCTCGGCATCGCCGATATCGGCGTCGACCACCGCGATGCCGCGCAGCGGGAAGTCGGTCTCGCGCAGCGTGTCCAGCAGCATGGCGTTGTCCGTGCCATAGACGCTGGGCTGCACCAATACGGCGCGCTGCACGCCAAGCACGCCCAGCATCTTCAGGTATTCGTCCATCGGCGCGTCGGGCGGCGTGTAGCGCCGGTTGGGCTCGTAGGGGTATTTGTGCTGCGGCCCGAAGACATGGGCGTGGCAATCGCAGCTTCCGGGCGGCAGCGCGTAGCGGGGCGCACGCGTGGCCGGGTCGGGACCGGGAATGGTGGGCGCCGCATAGCCGGCCGCCGTATCCATGGTCATGAGGGGTTTCTCCTGGAGTGCTAGAAGGTCAGGTGGTTTCGCTTGACGACCGTGGCCCATTTTTCGATCTCGGTCTTTATCTGGGCCGAGAATTCGGCCGGCGAATTCCCGACCGCTTCCAGGCCCAGATCGGTCAGCACCTTGCGTACGTCGGGCTGCTTTAGCGAACCGGCCATGGCATCGTGCAGCTTGTCGACGATTTCCGGTGGCGTGCCGGCCGGCGCGACCACGCCGTACCACGACGTGGCGTCGTAGCCGGGCACGCCGGATTCGGCGATGGTGGGCACCTCCGGCGCCGAGGGCGAACGGTGCGTGCTGGTCACGCCCAGGGCGCGCAGCGTGCCGTTCTTCACGTAGGGCATGGCAGAGGGCAGGGTGGGAAAGGTGAACGACACTTGCCCGCTGACGGTGTCGGTCAGCACCTGCGCGTTGCCCTTGTACGGCACGTGCACGATATCGATGCCGGCCATGGTCTTGAACAGCTCGCCGGCCAGGTGCGGCGGCGTGCCGACCCCAGCCGAAGCGAAGAACAGCGTGCCCGGCTTGGACTTGGCCAGCTTGATCAGGTCCTGCACCGTGTCGACCGGCAGCGATTTGTTGACCACCAGCACCGCCGGCGCCGAGACCAGCAGCGTCACGGGCGCGAAGTCTCGGAGCGTATCGTAGGGCAGCTTGGGATAGATGCTGGGGTTGATGACGTGGCTGCCGCTGACCAGGGCCAAGGTGTAGCCGTCGGGCTCGGCACGTGACACGATTTCGGTGCCGATGGTGCCCCCGGCGCCGGGGCGGTTGTCCACCACGACCGAGGTGTGCAAGGTTTCGCCCAGTTTGGCGGCAACGGTGCGCGCCACGATGTCAGTGCCGCCCCCCGGCGGGAACGGCACCACCAACCGGATGAGTTTGTTGGGATAGTCCTGGGAATAAACGGCGGTCGCGCTGAGCGCCAGGCTCAGGCCGAGGCAGAGCGCGCCTGGGAATTTGCGTTTCATGGTCTCCTCCTTGCGCAGGCTTGCCGCGCGCAGGCCTGCTTTGCTTTTTGTCGTCGTGCGCAGCGAGGCCGGCCGCATGGCGGCCGGCCTCGCGCAGCCGTCGTCAGACGGGCTGCGATTCGATGGCCTGCATCACCGCCTTGCCGAAGCTGCCCGTGGTGGCCTTGCCGCCCAGGTCGGGCGTGGTGTTGCCGGAGTCGATGGTGCTGCGCACGCTCTGTTCCATCAGGTCGGCGGCCTGCTTACAGCGGGCGTCGCCGTTGTTCTGGTAGAACCAGCGCAGCAGCATGGCGGTCGACAGGATCAGCGCCGAGGGGTTGGCCAGGCCCTTGCCGGCGATGTCGGGCGCGGTGCCGTGCACCGCCTGCGACATGGCCTGGGTGGTGCTGGCGTTCAGCGACGGCGCGATGCCCACGCCGCCGGCCAGGCCCGAGCACTGGTCGGACAGGATGTCGCCGAACAGGTTGGTGGTGGCCACCAGCGGGTACTTGCGATGGTCGCGGGGCATGGCCGAGCTGAAGGTGTCCACGCGCAGCAGTTCCAGCTTGATGTCGCTGTATTCGCCGCTCAGGCGCTCGAAGGCGCCGATGAACAGGCCTTCGGTCTGCGGCAGCGCGGTGCGCTTGTGGGCGATCGAGATCTTGCTCTGGCCGGTGGCCTTCGCGTATTCGAACGAGAAGCGGGCGAAGCGGTCGCAGGCGACCTGAGTGATGACGCGCAGCGACAGCGCGACGTCCTTGGTGGGCATGAATTCGCCGTAGCCCCATGCCAGGTTGCGGTCGGGATAGAAGCCCTCGGTGTTCTCGCGGATGACGGTGATGTCCAGGTCCGGGATCAGCGGATTGAGCTGCGGCCAGGCCTTGACCGGTCGCACGTTGGCGAACAGGCTGAAGTTGCGGCGCAGGTAGCCCGAGGGGTGGCCGCGCATGGGGTCGTCCTTGGGATATTCGCCGGCCGACGTGGGGCCGAGGATCCAGCCCGGGTGCTCCTTGAGCACGTCGAGTGTTTCCTGCGGCAGCGTGGTCTTGTGCTTTTCGTAGGCGCGCAGGCCGACCAGGCAACGCTCCAGCCCGATGGGCAGGCCGACGCGGGAGGCGGCGGCCTGCAGGACGTCGACGGTGACGTCGGTGATTTCCGGGCCGATGCCGTCACCGGCCATGACGGCGAAATTGAGTTTGCCAGTTGCAGACATGTGGATTCTCCTCGATGGTATGTCTGAGATAGTGCTCGGTTGATGATGTGTCGGATCAGCGCGCGAGGCGCGTAGGTGCGGGCCTAGCCCAAGCCCCAATACAGGCCTTTGGAATGCATGTAGACGCGCATCCCCTGGAGGCCTTTCTCGGCGCCGATGCCGCTGTCCTTGAAGCCGCCGAAGGGCGTGGTGATCGACAACTGCTTGTAGGTGTTGATCCACACCGTTCCCGCCTGCAGCGCGCGCGCCATGCGCCAGGCCCGCGAATAATCCGAAGTCCAGATGCCCGAGGCGAGGCCGAAATCGCTGTCGTTGGCCTGCCTGATCAGGTCGGCCTCGTCGGCGAAGGGCAGCACCACGGCCACGGGCCCGAAGATCTCTTCCTGGCAGACGCGGGCGGAATTGGCGATGCCGGCCAGGATCGTGGCCGGGTAGTACGCGCCCTTGGCCAGCGCCTCGTCGGTCGGAATTTCGCCGCCGGCGAGCACCTGCGCGCCTTCGCTGCGGCCCAGTTCGACGTATTGATGCACTTTGTCGCGATGCGCGAAGCTGGCCAGCGGGCCCATCTTGCTGTCGGACTTGGCGGGGTCGCCCATCCGGTAGCCTTGCGCGTACTTGCGCAGGCCGTCCAGGAAGGGCTCGTAGACCGACTGTTCGACGAAGATGCGCGAGCCGGCGATGCAGGACTGCCCGGCGCCCGAGAAGATTCCCTCGGCGGTGCCCACGATCGCTTTTTCCAGCTGCGCATCGGCAAACACGATGTTGGGCGACTTGCCGCCCAGTTCCAGTGCGACGGGCTTGAGCGCCTTGCCGCAGGTCTGCGCGATCAGCCGTCCGGTGGCGGTGCCGCCGGTAAAGGTCACCATGTCGGTGCCGGGATGCTCGACCAGCAGCCGTCCCGTTTCCGCGCCGCCGGTGACGATGTTGACCACGCCCGGCGGGAAGCCCGCCTCCAGCGCCAGCCGTCCGTAGGCCAGGCCCATCATCGGCGTGACGTCGGAAGGCTTGAGCACGACGGTATTGCCGGCGGCCAGGATAGGCGCGAGCTTTTGCGCTTCGAGGGTGACCGGCGAGTTCCAGGGCGTGATCGCGGCGATGACGCCCAGCGGCTCGTACAGCGTCATCGTCCAATACGCGCCCCGCGGCGGCGTCACTTCCGACTCGAAGGTTTCGCAGGCGGCCGCGTAGTAGCGGAAAGTGGAGGCGGCGCTGGCCACCTGCGCGCGGCATTCCGACAGGGTCTTGCCGTTATCGCGCATCTGGAGTTCGGCCAGCGATTCCTGCTGGCTCGTCATGAGCTCGCTCATGCGGTAGAGCAGGCCGGCGCGCTCGTGCGGCTTGAGGTCCCGCCACGCCGGCGCCGCGAACGCCTTGCGCGCCGCCTTGACGGCGGCATCGACGTCGGCGGCGCTGGCGCCCGCGACCTTGGCCAGGGGGCTTCCATCCGCGGGATTGGTCGAAACGAAGGGCTCGCCGCTTCCCGTGGTCCATTGGTTGTCTATCAGGAATGGGAGGATCTGCATGATGTTCACAGGTTCGTTCGTTGGATTGACGGTCCGGTCCGGCGGCCGGCTACTCGGGCCGGAACACGACCGGCGCCAGGGTGTTCTTGTCGATGATCACGTCGACCACGGCGGGCTTGCCGCTGGCGAAGGCGCGCTCGATCGCGCCTTCGAGGTCGCCCGGCCGCGTCACCTGTTCGCCGTGGGCGCCGAACACCTTGGCCAGTTCGGCGAAGTTGGGATTGTCGTAATCGACCGCGAAGAAGCGGCCGCCGTAGCGCTCGTTCTGGAACGCGCGCTCGTTGCCCAGCCCGCTGTCGTTGAAGATGACGTAGACGATCGGGATGTTCTCGCGCACGGCGGTTTCGAGTTCGCCGATGTTGCACATGGCCCCGCCGTCGCCCGACGCGCACAGCACCGGCAGGTCGGGCCGCGCCAGCTTGGCGCCCAGCGCCATGGGGAATGAACCGCCGACGGCCGCCCAGTCATCCATGCAGATGAAGGTGCCCGGCGCGTAGCTCTTGAAATAGCTGCGGACGTGCTTGCCGCCGTTGCCCGCGTCGACCACGCAGATGCCGTTCTCGGGCAGCGCCTTGCGGATCGTCTGCGCGACGAACTGCGACTGGATCGGCACGGCGTCGGGGCGCACCTTGGCGTTGAGCTCGCGCTCCCATTCGGCGCGCGCCTTGGGCACGTCGACCCACGATTTGCTCAGGCCGGCCCGCTTGGCGCGCTCGGTGAGCCCGGCCACGAAGCTGCGGGTCGAGCCGGTCACGCCGATCGTCACCGGGAACACGATGCCGATCTGGCCGGGCGCCGAGCTATGGTGGACCAGCTTGGCGTCCTTGCCCAGGATGCCGTACTTGAACGTGGTCGAGAAGACATCGATGTGCGCGCCGATCGCGATGATCAGGTCCGCCTGCGGCACGATGCGATTGGCGCTGCCCGCGCCGTTGCGCCCCAGCGCGCCCAGCGCGAGCTCATGCGTGGTCGGGAAGGCGTCGGGCGTGTATTGCAGCGCGGCCACGGGAATGCCCGCCAGGCGCGCCAGTTCGCCCACCGCGTCGGTCGCTTCTTCGTTGATCACGCCGCGTCCCACCAGGAACACGGGGCGCCGGGCCTGTTGCAGGAGCGCCGCCACTTCGTCGAGCTGGGCGGCGTCGCAGGCGGGCAGCACCGAACTGCGATAGCTTTCGGGCGCGATGTCCTCGGCTTGCACCGACTCGTGCAGCACTTCGCTGGATACGTCGATGTGGGCGGGGCCCTGGGGCTGGGCCAGCGCGATCCGGAACGCCTTGCGCAGCAGCTCCTGCACCTTCTCCGGCGATTCCACGGTCTTGGCCCACTTGGTGATGGGGCGCATGAAATCCGCCTGGTCGATGTCCTGCATCGAATCCCGGTCGCGCATGTAGTTTTCCTGCACGCCGCAGATGCTGATCACCGGGGCATAGCCCTTGTACGCCGCGGCGATGCCGGTGGCGAGGTTGGTCAGCCCGGGGCCTTCGGTGGCCGTCACGACCGCCGGCGCGCGCTTGGCGCGGGCATAGCCGTGCGCCATGAAGGCGGCCGCCTGCTCGTGGCGGGTCAGGATGAACCGGATCTGCGGGGTTTCGCGCAGGATGTCCAGGATCGCCAGATTCTGCGTGCCGGGAATCCCGAAGACGTGGTCGATTTTTTCCTTCAGTAATATATTCACGACGGCGCGCGCCGCCGGAATCGTCGGCTTTTCGGAGGTGCTGTTCACGGGTTGTTTCTCGGGTCTCGTTGTGGATCGTGTCGATCGCGTTTCGCCTTCCGCCGGGCGGAATTGGTATCGTATCGACTGTTGTGCGTGGTTCTTTGGGTCTCTGAACGATGGATGGGC
Organism: Pigmentiphaga soli; assembly: GCF_039541095.1. NCBI lineage: Bacteria > Pseudomonadati > Pseudomonadota > Betaproteobacteria > Burkholderiales > Alcaligenaceae > Pigmentiphaga > Pigmentiphaga soli. Next base: position 247,386 of record NZ_BAABFO010000003.1, on the reverse strand, counting down.
ATGGTAAGAGAGGTTCGGGGAACCGGGCGAGCGAGAAAATTTCACCGAACCATTACTAATTTCAATGTCGATTGCCTGTATCGCTGGCTATGAATCCTGAATTTCCTCCGCTTAATCCTTTGCGCGTGTTCGAGAGCGTGGCCCGCCACCTGAGCTTCACGGCGGCGGCCGAGGAACTGCACATCACGCAGGGCGCCATCAGCCACCAGATCAAGACGCTGGAGAACTGGCTGGGATTCGAGCTGTTCGACCGCTCGAACCGGCGGCTCAAGCTGACGCGAAGCGGCGAGGTCTATGCCACGCAGCTCACCAGCGCGTTCGCGCACATCGTGCAGGCCACCCAGGAACTGCTGGTCTCGGGCGCGCACCAGATCCTCACCATCCGCGGCCACACCACGCTGTTCGTGCGCTGGCTCATTCCCTTCCTGCCGCGCTTCCAGGCCGAGCATCCCGACATACGGGTGCGCCTGTTTTCCACGAGCACCGACGGCACGGACTTCCGCCGCGAACAGGCCGACGTCGGCATCATCTACGGCGAAGGGCCATGGCCCGGACTGCGCAGCGACATGCTGCTGACCGATGCGCTGACCCCGGTGGTGGCGCCGGCGCTGGCGGCGCAGCTGCCGTCGCCGTGCACCGTGGAAAGCCTGCTGGCCTTGCCGCTGCTGTACTCCAACCGCCGGCCGCAGCACTGGTCCGAATGGATCGAGGGCGTGGGCGCGACGCGCGCGCGCAGCCCCGGCGACATCTACTGCGAAGACCTCAGCATCGTGTACCAATGCGCCATCGACGGCCTGGGCGTGGCGCTGGGCCAGCTGTCGTACGTCTCGAAGGAGCTCGAGAACGGCACGCTGGTGGCGCCGCATCCGTTCGTGCTCAGGCGCGAACGCGGCTATCACCTGGTCTGCCCCACGGAATACGCCGACGAACCGAAGGTGGCGCGCTTCCGCGAATGGCTGCTGGCCCAGCTGGGGAGGTCCTGAGCGCGGCGCTACTGCGCGACGATGTGCTCTTCTTCGATCACCTTGGCCCATTTGGCGATTTCGCTGTCGATGTACTTCCTGAACTCCTCCTCGCCGCCCTTGTCGGCCGGCACGATGCCCTGGGCGCTCAAGGCGTCGCGCAGCTCTTTGCTGTGCAGGCAGGCGACCAGGGCGCCGGCGATCTTGTCCTGGATGGGCTTGGGCGTGGCGGCCGGCACCAGGATCCCGTACCACGAAGAAGACTCGTAGCCCGGCACGCCCGATTCGGCGATGGTGGGAACGTTCGGCAAGGCTGGATTGCGCGTCTTCGTGCTGACCGCCACCGGCACCAGCGTGCCTTGCTTGGCCTGGCCGACGACCTCGGGAATCGAGCTGATCGCGATCGGCACTTCGCCGGACATCACGGCGGCGGTGGCCGGGGCGCCGCCCTTGTACGGGATGTGGGACAGCTTGATGCCGGTCATGGTGATGAGCAGTTCCATGGCCATGTGGTTGATGCTGCCCACGCCGCCCGAACCGTAGTCCAGCTTGCCCTCGTGCTGCCTGGCGTAATCGAGGAGGCCCTTCACCGATTTGACGGGCGACTTCGGATTGGCGATCAGCACCAGCGGGGCGTAGCCGATCAGCGAGAGCGGCGCGAAGTCCTTGTGGATGTCGTATTGCAGGTCGCGGAACAGCGAAGGCATCGATACCACGGCGTTGGTCAGGTACATGGTGTAGCCGTCCGGATCGGACCGGGCGACGTAGCCGGCGCCGATATTGCCCGCCGCGCCGGGCTTGTTGTCGACCACCACCGGGACCTTCAGCACCTCGGTCAGCTGGCGGCCGAGCAGGCGCGCAACCACGTCGGTCGCGCCGCCGGGGGCGAATCCCGAAACCAGGTGGATGGGGCGGGAGGGATAGTCGCTGGCCGATTCGGCCGCGGCAGCCGTGCCCGCCGACAGGGCCGCGGCCATGGCCACGACGCAGCCGACGCGGCGCAGCTGCGGTGAGAACGATGGCGAGAACATGATGAATATCTCCATTTGGATGTTGTTTTGTTCGGATCGCTGCGCAGATCAGAATCCGTACAGTCTGGCGGGGTTGTCCACCAGCACGCGCCGGCGCACGGCGGGATCGGGGATCCAGTCGGCCAGCAGGTCGCACAGGTCGCCGTCGTTGGGCATGCGCTTGGTGATGGTGGTGTGCGGCCAGTCGGTCGCCCACAGCATCCGGTCCGGCGCCGCGGCCACCAGCGCCTGCACGAAGGGCGTGACGTCGCGGTAGGGGAATTCCTCTTCCGACATGCGCATGGGCGCCGACAGCTTGACCCAGCAGCGGCCCGAGGCCACCAGCTCCAGCAGCACGCGGAAGTCGGGCCCATCGAGTCCGTCGCGTACCGGCACGCCGCCGATGTGGTCGATCACGACGTCGACCGGCAGGGTCTCGATCAGGCTGCGCGCGCTGGCGAAGTCCTTGGGATCGATGCGCACCTGCAGGTGCCAGCCCAGGGGGGCGATGCGGCGCGCCAATTGCGGCGCCATGTCGGCCGAGGCCCCGTTGCTGACGCGCAGGTTGACCCGCAGGCCGCGCACGCCCGCCTCGTGCATCGAGCGCAGCTCGTCGTCGCCGATGGCGTCGTTCACCACGGCGACGCCGCGCAGCGGGAAGTCCGTCGTTTCGCGCAGCGCGTCCAGCAGCCGCGTGTTGTCGGTCATGTAGACGCTGGGCTGGACCAGCACGCCGCGCTCCACGCCCAGCGTGCGCAGCATCTTCAGGTAGTCGGGCACCAGCGCGTCGGGCGGGGTGTAGCGGCGGTTCGGGTCGTAGGGGTATTTGTCTTGCGGGCCCACGATGTGGGCGTGCGTGTCGCAGCTGCCCGGAGGGAGCGCCAGGCGCGGCTTGCGCGTGTCGGGATCGGGTCCGGGAATGGTCGGCGCGACGACGCCGGCGGCGGAGAGTTGGCTCATTGGTAAGAAGCTTCCTTCAGGACAAGAGAACGCCGCGCCACAATGCGCGCGGCTTTCGATGGCCGGAAAGTCTAGGGAGCCGGTAAATCGGGCGTCAAACGAGATATTCTTAATTGCCCATTACCAAAAATAATGCGAATGCGGAGGCGGGCGGCGGTCATTATGTTTATTCATGGTCCGTTGAAAATATCTCGATAGCCCGGGCAGCGCGGCCTACCTATACTTTTTCCGATCCAGACATGCACGGACGGTGCTCGACATTCATTCGGGCACGGGGCCGTTTTTGCTCTCGATCGGCGCGTCATTGGTCTGGCTGATGCGCGACATCAGAAAAACAGGAGACGATCCTAATGAAGCTCGCAACCTTCGGCCGCATCCTGGCGGCCGCGTTGTTCACGGCCGCTGCCCACGCCGGCCCCATTCCCGGGGACGACTATCCCAGCAAACCTATCCGCTTCGTCGTGGGGTTCAGCCCGGGCGGAGGCACCGACACGGTGGCCCGCATCATTGCCCAGAAGCTGGGTGCCAGCCTCGGCCGGCCCATCGTGGTCGACAACCGTCCCGGCGCGGGCGGAGCCATGGCCAGCGACATCGCCGCGAAATCCGAGCCCGATGGCTACACGGTCCTGTTCGTATCGAGCAGTTTCACCATCGCGCCCAATTTTCAGAAACTATCCTTTGATCCGGTCAAGGATTTTTCACCCGTCACGCTGGTCAGCTCGGCCCCGCTGCTGCTGGTGGTAAACCCGAAAGTCCAGGCCAATTCGGTCCAGCAACTGCTGGATCTGGCGAAGGCGCATCCCGGCAAACTGAACTACGCCTCGGCCGGCATCGGCAGCGGACTGCATATCGCCGGCGAGCTGTTCAAGAGCATGGCCCATGTCGACATCGTTCACGTTCCGTACAAGGGGGCAGTGGGCGTGTCGGACCTGCTTGCCGGCACGGTGCAGATGTCGTTCGCCGGCATTCCGCAAACCATCCAGGCGGTCAAGTCCGGGCAATTGCGTGCCCTGGCCGTCACTTCGGCAAAGCGTTCTCCGTTCCTGCCCGACATCCCGACCATCGCCGAATCCGGCGTTCCCGGCTACGACATGGAGTCGTGGTACGGCGTCGTGGCGCCCGCCGGCGTGCCCAAGGCCAGGCTGGATTTCCTCAGCTCTGAGATTCGCCGCGTGCTGGCCGACCCCCAGGTCAAGGACCAGCTCGCCAGGGAAGGCCACGAAGTACGGGCCACCTCGCCAGAGCAATTTTCCAGGCTGATCGACGACGAGATGAAGAAATGGACAGACCTGGTGCGCAGCGCCGGCATCGAGACGAATCCCAACTGACCCGCTTTCTCAGAACGGCATCAATCTGCGCAGAAACATGACATCCATATCGGAATCGCTCGCCCGCTTTGCCTTCGATCTGGCCGACGACGACGTGCCGCCAGCGGTACGCCGTCAGGCCGCGCATCTGCTGCTGGATGGCGCCGGCATCGCCTATGCGTCCACCACCTTCGATTTTGCGAGGCAGACGCTGGCGGCGCTGTCCTCCTTCGAAGGGGGAGACAGCCCGGTCATCGGCATGCCGCGCCGCCTGGCATTGCGCGACGCGGTACTGCTAAATGGCGTGCTGGTCCACGGCCTGGACTTCGATGACACGCACCTGACCAGCGTCGTGCACGTCACGTCCAGTTGTCTTCCGACAGCGCTGGGCGCGGCCGTGGCTGCCGGCCGTTCCGGTCGGGAAATGCTCACCGCCTACATTCTCGGCATCGAAGCCGCCGCGCGCCTGGGCAACGTGGCACGTGGAGAATTGAACCAGATCGGATTCCATCCGACCGGGGTCATCGCGGCCTTTGCCTGCGCGCTGATCGCGGGCAAGCTCGAAGGGCTCGACTACGAGCGACTCGTGATGGCACAGGGCATCGTGCTGAGCATGGCGGCCGGCACGCGCGAATACAGTTCGGATGGATCGTCTAGCAAGCGCCTCCATCCGGGTTGGGCTGGCGTGTGCGGAATCACGGCGGCACGGTTGGCCAAGCAGGGTTTTACCGGGCCGCGCACCGCCTACGAAGGCCAGTTCGGCCTTTATGCCACGCATCTGGGCAAAGACTTGTCGCGCTGGGATCTGGGCGCCGCCTCGCGCGACTTGGGTTCACAGTGGGAAACCGCCCAGGTGGCCATCAAGCCGCTGCCGGCCTGCCAGCTGAGCATCGCATGCATCGACGCCGCGATCGCGCTGCATCGGCAACGCCGGTTCGACATTGCCGACATCGAAAGCGTCGAGGCGCTGGTGCCCGAGCATGCCGTCAAGATCGTGTGCGAACCCATCGCGCGGCGGCGTAGGCCGAACAGCCGGTACGCCGCCCAGTTCAGCCTTCCGTTCGACGTGGCCTGCGGCCTGATCCACGGGCGGTTCGGCCTGGCCGAACTGGAACGTCATGCCGATCCGCAAATCCTGGCGCTGGCCGACAAGGTGACCTATCGGGTGGACCCCGACACCAACTACCCGAAGCACTTTTCCGGCGAGATCATCGTGACGCTGCGCGACGGCAGGCGGATCGCCCATCGCGAATCAATCAACCGCGGGGCGGCGGACAACCCGATCTCCGACGAGGACATCGTATCGAAGTTCCTGGCCAACGCCGCCGTGGCGAACGTGCCGACCGCCGACCGCATACAACGCGCGCTGCTGGACATCGACGCCCTGGAAGACGCCCGGGCCCTCGGCGACCTGCTATCCCAGTGCCCGGCCTGACGTCCGAGCCACGCGCGGCAACAGAATAGGAGATGACAATCATGAATATCGCGACCCTCGGCCGCATCCTGGCGGCCGCCTCGTTCACGGCGGCCGCCCACGCCGCACCCGCCGGCGACGACTTTCCCAACAGGCCCATCCGTCTGGTGGTGGGCTTCAGCCCGGGCGGGGGGGCCGATGTCAGCGCGCGCATCATCGCCGCAAAGGCCTCCGAGATTCTGGGGGTGTCGGTCGTGGTCGAGAACCGTCCCGGCGCGGGCGCGAACATCGCCGCCGAAACCGTCGCAAAGGCCCAGCCGGATGGCTATACGCTGCTGCACACCACCACGGCGCACGCCATCTCGCGCAGCCTGTACAAGAACCTGAACTACAACTACCTCAAGGATTTCGCGCCGATCGCGCCCTTGGGCTCGGCCGGCTTCGTGCTGGCGGTGCATCCCTCGCTGGGCGTGCATACGATCGGGGAATTCATCGCCTACGCGAAGGCGCATCCCGACCTGAACTACGGCTCGTCGGGCAAGGGCGGGCCCAGCCATCTCGCGACCGAACTGTTCATGAGCATGACCGGGGTCCAGCTGCAGCACATTCCCTACCGCGGGGTCAATCCCGCGATGGTGGACCTGCTCGCCGGGCGCGTGCAGGCTTGCTTCGTGACCCTGCCGACGGCGCTGCCGCTGATGCGGAACAAGCAGATCGTCGGCCTCGGCTTGTCGAGCGCGCAGCGCAGCAATCTGGCGCCCGATCTGCCGACCATTGCCGAGAGCGGCGTGCCGGGCTACGCCGCCGAAACCTGGTACGGCGCGCTGGCTCCCGCCGGCACGCCGGAGCCGGTGCTGGACAAGCTGCATGCGGCATTCGCGCAGGCGCTGAAGGATCCTACCGTCGAAGCGAAGTTGCTGGAGCAGGGCTTCGACGTCCGCGGCAGCAGCCGGGCCGAGTTCGGCGCCTACATCAAGTCCGAGACGGAAAAGTGGACCAAGATCGTGAAGGCGGCCGGCATTACCGCCGATTCGGAGTGAGCTTGCAATGACGTCTTCCAACCCGGCCGATCGCAACGAGGACGCGGTTCGCCTGATCATCGGCTTTTCGCCGCGCAGCGCATCGGACACCATGGCCAGCGCCCTGGCGCCAGAACTGGAGAAGGCGCTGGATCGCCCGGTCGTGCTCGACCGGCATATGGGCGAGGACGGCGTGGTGGCCGCGCGCGCCTTGATGGACGCCCCGCCGGATGGCCGCCATCTGCTGATCGTCACGCTGGGCACGCACGCCTTGAATCCGGCCGTGGCGGCCGTCCCGCCTTACGATCCGGTCGCCGATTTCACGCCCGTGGCCCTGTTGATGCGAACCCCGCTCGTGCTGGGCGTCGCGCCGACCTTGCCCGTGTCGTCGGTGGCCGAGCTCGTGGCGCTGGGCCGCTCGCGGCGCCTGGCCTTCGGATGTTCGGCCGCCATAGGCGCGCCGCGCCTGGCGGCGGAATTGTTCGGGCGCGATGCGGGCCTGGATCTGCATGCCGCCGTCTATGCGCGCACCGAAGATCTCTATGCCGACCTGGCGGCCGGCCGCATCGATGCCAGCTTCAACAATCCGATGACGATGCTGCCGTTGTTCCGCGAGGGGCGGGCGCGCGGGATCGCCACCACCGGCCCTGCGCGCCTTCCCGCGGCGCCTTCGCTGCCGACCATGGCGGAGTGCGGCTTCGCCGATTTCGCGGTGGAGAACTGGGTCGGGATCGTGGGGCCCAAGGGCCTTCCGCCCGCTCGGGCGCAAGCGCTGAGTGAAGCGATCCGCGCGGCGCTGGGCACGCCATCGATGGCCCGGACCTTCGGCCGGCTGGGCCTGGATGCGTCGTCGTCCGCCGGCGCCGCCGAGTTCGCCGCCTACCTGCGCGACCAGGTTGCCCGCTGGGCGCCCGTCGCGCCGGTCTTGAGGGCGGCCTAGCCGCGAAGCGCCGGGGGAGCCGGATGGCGCCGGACCGGCGGCCGCCGGCGGGCAGCCATCGATGGAGGGGCCTGGTCATGCGCGCCGCTGGCGGCGTGGCGCCGCCATCGCCTTTTCCACCACTTCGCGCGTCACGTTCGGCGCCAGCGTTTCGATGAACGAATACGCATAGCGCCGCAGATGGTGCTTGCGGTTCAGCGCCAGGAAGGTGGTGCTGGCCGGGAAGATATGGTCGACCGCGATCGCCCGCAGGCCGGTGTCGCGCTCCGGATCGAACACGATGTTCGGCAGCACCGATACGCCCAGGCCGTGCTCGACGTAGGCCTTGACGATATCGGCGTTCGCGGCGCGCAGGATCGATGGCCCCGGCGGCGGCAGCTGGGCCAGCAGCCGCGTGATGGCCTCGGCCGTCTGCGAAGGCTCGTATAGCACCACGGGGTACCTGATGATGTCGCGGAACGCGATCTTGCGCTTGGCCAGCAGCGGATGGTCCGCGCATACGAGCAACAGGCGCCGGTAGCTCTGGAACGGAATGTAGGCCAGGTCCATGTCGGAGTCGTGGGCCTGGCTGAGGATGCCGATGTCGGCGGCGCTGGCGATCAGCGCATCGCGGATGGCCCGCCCGCTTTCCGGGCGGATGCTGATGTGTACGTCGGGATAGTGTTCCCGGAACCGGCGCAGCACCGCCGGCAGCCGGAAGCGGGCCTGGGTATGGCTGGCGGCGATGACCAGCGTTCCGCTCTTTTCCTGCAGATGTTCGCTGCCGATGGCCTTGATCTCGTTGAGTTCGACCAGGATGCGCTGGGCGCGTTCGATCACCCGCTGCCCGTCGGGGGTGATGGCCGTCAGCCTGCGCCGCTGGCGCTGGAAGATCGTCAGGTTCAGCTCTTCTTCCAGCAGCCGCAGCTGGGTGCTGATGTTGGGTTGCGAGGTATGGAGCACCTCCGCCACCTTGGAAATCTTCAGCGCATGTCGCGACAGTTCGCAGATGTAGCGCAGCTGCTGGATGTTCATTGCCCGTCCATATAATTTTTATGGATAAGAATTCATAAATGAATATTATCTCTTGACCGGGCTTCCTGATAGCGTGTCGGCCTTCGGTGCAATTGCCCCGGCCCTTCCCGGCCGGGCATAACGAAGGGAGACTCCTCATGCGATTCATCCAGCGGTCCGCGGCGATCTTGCTGCTATTGCTGGGCGGCGCCCACGCCGGCGCCCATGCCGAACCCTATCCGCAAGGGCCGGTAACCGTGGTGGTGCCGTTCACGGCGGGCGGCGGCAGCGACAACGTGGCACGCCTGATCAGCGACCGGCTGAGCGCCCGCCTGGGCCAGCCGTTCGTGGTCGACAACAAGCCCGGCGCCTCCACCAACCTGGGCAACGAACTGGTGGCCCGCGCCCGGCCGGACGGGCGCACGCTGCTGCTCGGGCAGGTCACGCTGTCCATCAATCCCACCCTTATGCCCGGATTGAAGTACGACGTCATGCGCGACTACGTGGGAGTCGCCCACATCGGCGACGCGCCGGTCGTGCTGGTGACTTCGACCGACTTCCCGGCCAGGGACCTGCCGTCGCTGGTGCGCTACGTGCGGGAGCATCCCGGCAAGACGAACTTCGCGTCGGGCGGCGTAGGTACCTCGGTGCACCTGGCCGGCGAACTGTTCAAGGCGCGGGCCGGCGTCGATATGCTGCACATCCCGTACCGCGGCAGCACGCAGATGGTGACCGACCTGATCGGCGGCCAGATCCACATGATCTTCAATACGGCGCCTTCGGTGGTGCAGTTCGTGAAGGCGGGCAAACTGCGCGCCATCGCCGTTTCGGGCGCCAGGCGCCTGGACGAGCTGCCCGACGTGCCGACGTTCGCCGAGGCGGGCATGCCCGATTTCGACGCGCCATCGTGGTACGGCTTGATGGCGCCGGCCGGCACTGCGCCCGAGGTGGTGGAGCGCCTGAACGCTACCGTGGAAGACATTCTGCGCGAACCGGCCGTGCGGGCGGCGTTGACCCGGATCGGCGTCGAGCCGGTGGGCGGCGGCGTCCCCGCCTTCGCCGCCTTCCTGCGGGCGCAACAGAAAATGTGGGGCGATGTCATCCGCACCGCCCATGTCAAAATCGATAACTAGGACGAGCGGCATGCCTGTCGATCTACTCGCCGGCAGCCCGCCGGTACCGACATTGACCCCTCGCGCCCTGGCGGCGCGGCTGCGGGAGCCGGGCGAACTGGCCTTGCTCGACGTGGGCGAAGAGGGCCAGTTCGGGCTGGGCCACCTGCTGCGGGCGGTCAATGTTCCCTACAGCCTGCTCGAACTGCAGACGCCCGTGCTGGTTCCCCGGCGCGGCTGCCCGGTGGTGCTGGTCGACCACGGAGGCGGCATCGCCGCACTGGCGGCGCGCCGGCTACGGGCGCGCGGCTATGCCGACGTCGCCGTGCTGGAAGGGGGGACCGAGGCGTGGGCGCACGCCGGCTACGAGCTGTTCCAGGGCGTATACGTGCCCAGCAAGGCGTTCGGCGAGTGGGTCGAGCATGCGTTCGGCACGCCCAGCATCACGGCGCCGGAACTGCAGCGGCTGCTGCAGGACAAAGCCGACGTCTGCGTGCTGGATCCGCGCACCGTGGCCGAGCATGCGGCGCGCCACGTGCCGGGCGCGATCAGTTGCCCCAGCGCCGAGCTGGCCTATCGCTTCGAGGATCTCGTGCCGTCGCCGGCCACGCTGGTGGTGGTGGCCTGCGGCGGCCGCACCCGCGGCATCGTCGGCGCGCAGTCGCTGATCAGTGCCGGCGTTCCCAATCGGGTCGTGGCGCTGGCCGACGGCAATCACGGCTGGCAACTGGCCGGCTTCAGCCTGGAGGAGGGCTTGCAGCGAGGCTACGCGCAGGCCACGCCGCAGGCCAGGCAGGCCGCCGCCGACCGCGCGCAGCGCATGATCGGCGCCTGCGGCCTGCCGATGGCCGATCTGAACACGGTGCGCCGCTGGCTGGCCGACGAAACGCGAACCACCTTCGTGCTCGACGTGCGGACGGCGGAAGAGTTCTGCGCGGGCCATGTGCCCGGCGCCCGCCATGCGCCCGGCGGCCAATTGCTGCAAGCCACCGACAAATGGCTGGGCACCCTGGGCGCCCGCGTGGTCCTGGCGGATTCCAACGGCGTGCGGGCGGCGGTGACCGGCCGGTGGCTGCGCTGCATGGGGTGGGAAGTCCACGTGCTGGTGCATGGCGACATTGCCGGCGATGCGGCCGACACGGCGAGGCAGGCGCTGGACCGTACGCGCGGCGCGAACGCCGACGAGGCTGCGCGAGTCGTTGCCGAACTGGCGGCATGGGAGCCGCCGGTTGCCCAGATCGAACCCGACGAGGCGGCGCGCGCCATCGCCGCCGGGGCGGCGGCCGTGTCCTTCGACCGCAGCGCCGACTATCTGGCAGGCCATCCGCCCGGCGCACTGTGGGCCAACCGTGCCCGGCTCGACGAACCGGTCCGGCTGCTGCGCGCCGGACGCGAACTGGTGCTGTTTTCCGAAGACGGCAGGGCGGCGGACCTGGCTGCCATCGACCTGCGGGAAGCCGCGCCGCGGCCCGACGAACAGGTCAAGGTGGTGCGGGGCGGCCTGAAGGCCTGGCGGCAGGCAGGCTACGAAGTGCAGGCCGCGCGGCCTGATTGCCTGCCGGCGTCGGAGCGGATCGACGTCCTGTACTGGATGCACGATCGCCGCGCCGGCAACAAGGATGCCATGCGCGGCTATCTGGACTGGGAAAGAGGCCTGCTGGCGCAGATGGCGCGCGATGGCTTCGCCTTCGCCGCGCCGCAGGACGCCGGCAGCAACTAGGAGAAAGGGGATATGGCGGGATTCATCGATGTGCAGGCGCACGATGGAGGCGCTTTCCAGGGCTGGCTGGCCGAGCCCGAGGGCTGGCGGGAAGGCGGGCATGGCGCCGTCGTGCTGCTGGCGGAAGCGTACAACGTCAACCATTGGGCCCGGGCGGTCGCCCAGCGCTATGCCGACGAGGGCTATGTCGTATTGGCGCCGGATCTGTACTGGCGGCAGGCGCCCGCTACCTATCTGGATTACAGCGCCGCCGCGCAGCAGGTCTGCCGGGCCATGTATGCCAGGATGGATTTCGACCTGGCGGTGCGCGACGCGCAGTCGTGCATGCGAAGCCTGCGGCAGCACCCGGCCTGCAACGGCCGGGTCGGGCTGCTGGGTTTCTGCCTGGGCGGCAAGATCGCGTTCCTGACGGCGGCGCGCGCCGATCCCGACGCCGCCGTGGGCTACTACAGCATCGATCTCGGCGCCCACTTCGACGAGGTGGCCGCCATACGGTGCCCGGCTGCCTTCCATTTCGGCGCGCTCGACCGGCGGGTGCCGGTCGCCGACGCGGACGCGATCCGCGCCCGCACGCTGCCGGGGCAGGATGTACAGGTCTGCGTGTACGACCGGGCCGGCCACGGCTTCGGCCGTTTCGGGCAGCCCACCTTCGAAGCGGACTCGGCACGGCTGGCCCATGCCCATACTTTGCAACTGTTCCGGCGCGCCCTGGCACGCCGCCCCGCGGAGACACAATCATGACCAAGGTAAGAAACCAACGGCGTGCGGCCGTGGAACCCCTCATGGCCGATATCGCGGCGATCGCGGCCGAAGGCCCGATCGACCGCGAGCGGCTGGCGCGCATCAGCCAGCGCCTCCAGCGGCTGACCGGCCTGCAGGCACTGTTTCCCGTCTCGGAGTTTCCGCCGCCGGCGCCCGGCTCGGGCAAGACTTCATGCCGCTACTTGTTGTACCAGGATCCGCGCACGGGCGTGACGCTCTACCTGAACACCATCGTGGCCGGCAAGACGACCAAGCCGCACAATCACGGTACCTGGGCGGTGATCGTCGCGATCGAGGGCGAAGAACTGAACCGGATCTACCGTCGCACCGACGACGGCAGCGATCCGGGCCATGCCGTGCTGGAACTCGAACGGGAGTACACCGTGAAGCCCGGCGCGCCGATCGAATTCATGCCGGACGACATTCACAGTATCCACGTGGACCAGGGGCCGGCCGTGCGGCACCTGCACCTGTACGGCCAGCCGCTGGAAAGCCTGACCGGCCGGCTGGGGTTCGACCTGGAGACCGGCGAGGTGGCCAACTACAACAAGAACTACATGCGGCCCACCGTGGGATCCGACCTAGGCTGAGGTGGACGGCGCGCACTACGGCAACAGGGCCGTGGGCGCCGGCGCCGTTTCCGGCCCGAACACGCTGCGGCCGCCGTAGCGGTGCGAGTCCTGCCGCTCCTGCGCGATGAAGGCGTCGAGCGAAGGGCCCCGCGCGTCGCGCTCCAGCTGCCGCGCCTGCCGGTCCAGCCGCCGGATGGCATCGAGCCTTTCGTCGTTGCCGAGCCTGGCCTGCGACACGGCCGTCTTCAGCACGGCGATGGTGCGGTCGTAGACCTCGCACGGGACAGGGTAGGGGTGCCTGTCCTTGCCGCCGTGCGCGAGCGAGAAGCGCGCCGGATCGGTGAAGCGGCACGGCGCGCCGTGCACCACCTCGGCCACCAGCGCCAGCGAGCGTACCGTGCGCGCGCCCACGCCGGGCACCATCAGCAGCTCGGAGAAGTCGGCAGGGCCGCGTTCTGCGGCCGCCGCCAGCGCGCCGTGCAGGCGGCGCGCCACCACGTCCTTGGGCCGCACGTCGTGGTGGGCGGGCATGACGAGATGGGGCAGCAGCGATAGCTGTTGCGGTCCGGCAGCCGGTTCGCATGCGGCCGGCGCCGCGCGCGTCGGGCGGTTCGCGTGCGCCGCGCCGTCGTCCGGCAGGCCGGCATCGGCCGGCCGTGGCGTGTCGCCCGCGGAGCCGAGCAGGCCCAGCGCGGCCGCTTCGCAGGCGATGAAATCCGGTCCGCGGTCCAGCAGCAGTTCCACCTGCCGGCGGCGCGACGCGGCGGCCCGGCGGTCGGTCAGGTTGACGATGCGGCCCTGGTTGACGCCATCGATCGCCGCGTGCGGCGCCTCGACGAAACTCTTCAGGTCTTCCGACAGCCAGTGGTAGCGGCGCGCATAGCGGGTATCGCCGTTCATGCCCTGCTGCACGACCGTCCACTTGCCGTCGTCGGCCACGATGAAGCCGTGCAGGTAGAGATCGAAGCCATCCTGCACGGCGGCGCTGTCCACCTTGGCCACCAGCCGGCTGGCATCGGCCAGCGCATCGCCGTCGACGCCGGTGCGCGCGCCGATGTCGAGCAGTTCCTGCGGCGTCTTGCGCGACTGCTTGCCGCGCCCGCCGCACACGTGCACGCCCAGTTCGCCCGACAGCGGCGCCAGCCCGCGCTTGAGCGCGCCGATCACGCTGGTGGTGATGCCGGACGAATGCCAGTCCATGCCCATGACGGCGCCGAAGGACTGGAACCAGAACGGGTGGGCCAGCCGGCGCAGGAACTCGTCGCGGCCGTAGTGGTGGATGATGGCCTGCGCGATGACGGCACCCAGCCGCGACATGCGCTGGCTCAGCCAGGCGGGGACGCGGCCGTGGTGGAGGGGGAGGTCGGCGCTGCCTGCGCGTCGCATTGGAAGCTTCGTAAAAGAGGAGGGGTGCCGGACGATTGTAGCGAACCGGGAACGGCGGCCGCGGCGGCATCGTTTGCCGAATGCCATGACCGCCTATAGAATGAAAATGGTTCTCAACACCATTTGCCATCCGCCGAATCCATGCCACCGGGAAGCGCCGCGCCGGCCGTCGACTCCGCTGCTCCACAGCGGTTGGGCGAGCTGTACGCCGATCACCACAGCTGGCTGCAGGCCTGGCTGCGCCGCCGCCTGGGCGACGCCTTCACGGCCGCCGACCTGGCGCACGACACCTTCCTGCGCGTGCTCAGCAAGGAGGCGCCGCCGGCCATCCGCGAGCCGCGCGCGCTGCTGGTCACCATCGCCGGCGGACTGGTCATCAATTACCACCGCCGCCGGCGCATCGAACTGGCCTACCTGGAGGCGCTGGCGCTGCTGCCCGAGCCTTCGGCGCCGTCGCCCGAGGCGCGCGCGCTGATGATCGAAACGCTGGTCGAGATCGACCGCCTGCTCGACGGCCTGCCGCGGCTCGTACGCCAGGCCTTCCTGCTGTCGCAGCTCGATGGACTGCGCCAGGGCGAGATCGCGGCCCGGCTGGGCGTGTCGGTGCCCACCGTCAAGCGCTACATCGCCCGCGCGCTGGAACAATGCTGCTTCGCCGACGGCGGAGCGGGCTGACGGCGGCGCGCAGGCCATGCCGACAGCGTTCGCCAGCGACGCTCCGATTCCGCCCGAGGTGAGACGGGCGGCCGCGCAGTGGCTGGTCGAATTGCAGGCCGACTCGGCCGGCGACGCCACGCGCCGCCGCTGGCGCGAATGGCTCGACGCCCACCCCGACCATCGCCGCGCCTGGCAGCGCATCGAGGCGCTGGGCAGCCGGCTGCAAGGGCTGCCGTCGCCGCTGGCCCATGCCGCGCTGGCGCCGGCCGCATCGGCCCGCCGCCGCCGTGCGGTCAAGACGCTGGCCGTGCTGCTGTGCGCCGGCGGCACCGCGTGGCTGGCCGAGGAACGCACGCCGTGGCGCCGCTGGACGGCCGACCGGCGCACCGGCACCGGCGAGCGCGCCAGCCTCGCGCTGGCCGACGGCACGCGTGTCGAGCTGGCCCCCGATACCGCCGTCGACGTCCTGTTCACCGGCGCCGAACGCGTGCTGCGGCTGGTGGCCGGCGAAATCCTCGTCGCCACCGCGCACGAGGCGGGGCGGCCTTTCGTGGTGCAGACGGCGCAGGGCCGCATCCGCGCGCTGGGCACCCGCTTCAACGTGCGGCAACTCGATGGGCTGGCGGCCGGCGAAAGCCGGGTCGCCGTCTACGAAGGAGCGGTGGAACTGCGCCCGCACGGCGGCGGCGAGCGCGTCCTGCACGCGGGCGAGCAGGCCCGCTTCACGCGCGCGGCCATCGGCCCGGCCACGGCGGCCGACGAGGCCGCCAGCGCATGGGTGCAGGGCATGATCGTCGCGCAAGACATGCCGCTGGCCGATTTTCTGGCCGAACTGGGCCGCTACCGGCCGGGCATCCTGGACTGCGATCCCGCCGTCGGCGCGCTGCCGGTGACGGGCACCTATCCGCTGGCCGACACCGACAGGGTGCTGGACATGCTGCGGGCCACGTTGCCGGTGGAGCTTCGCATGCGTACCCGCTACTGGGTCACGCTGTCGCAGCGGTTGTAGCCGCTGCGTGGCGCGGCCGCCGGTGCCCGGCCGCGAGAGCGCCCCGGCGCAGCAGCGGGCAGAGCGCTCTTTTCCTGTGCCGCACTGATCCGTTTTTCCTTCTCGCGGGGCAATGAAGGTAGGAAGCCACCTTCATCCGCATCGAGGAAACGCATCATGGGTCGAACGGACCAGCCATCGTCACCGTCCCGCCTGCGCCCCGCGCGCCGCGCCGCCGCCGTGTTCGCCGCATGGACTGCGGCGGTTCCGGCCGCCCACGCGCAACAGGCCGAGGCGGCCCGCGCCTACACCATCCCGCCCGGCCCGCTGACCGAAGCCCTCAACCGTTTCGGGCGCGAGGCCGGCATCATGTTGTCGTTCTCCACCGACCTGACCGGCGGACTGGCCAGCCCCGGGCTGGGCGGCCGCTTCACCGTGCCGCAGGCGCTGGAGCGGCTGCTGTCGGGCACGGGGCTCGCGGCCGAGCGCCAGGCCAACGGCGGCTACACGCTGCGCCGCGTGCCCGAGCTGTCGGCGCCGCGCACGCTGGCGCCGGTGCGGGTAACGGCCAGCGCCGAGCCGCCGGCCGACGCCTTGCCGGCCCCCTATGCCGGCGGCCAGGTGGCGCGCGGCGGCCGCGCCGGCCTGCTCGGCAACCGCGATTTCATGGATTCGCCGTTCAGCATGACGAGCTATACGGCCGAGGTCATCCAGGACCAGCAGGCGCGCAGCGTGGGCGACGTGGTGAAGAACGACCCCTCGGTGCGCACCATCTGGCCCGACGGCAGCTACATCAGCCAGTTCACCATCCGCGGCTTTCCCACGCAGACGCAGGACATGGCGGTCAACGGCCTGTACGGCATCGTGCCGCCGCAGATGACCGGCGGCCTGGAGTTCTTCGAGCGGGTGGAAATCCTGAAGGGCCCGGGCGCGCTGCTCGGCGGCATGGCGCCGACCGGCGGCATCGGCGGCAGCATCAACCTCGTCACCAAGCGCGCCACCGACACGCCCATCACCCGCGTCACCGCCAGCTACTACTCCGACGCGCAGTTCGGCGGCCACCTGGACCTCGGCCGGCGCTTCGGCGAGGACAAGCGCTGGGGCATCCGCGTCAACGGCGCCTACCGCGACGGCCGCACCGGCGTCGACCAGCAGTCGCAGCAGGCGGGCGCGGCCGCCATCGGCATCGACTACCGCGGCGACCGCGTGCGGCTGTCGGCCGACTTCGGCTACCACCACATGCGCACCGACGTGCCGACCCGCATCGTCTACACCGACAACGCCAACTTCCAGATCCCGGCGGCGCCCAAGAACACGCTCAACCTCGGCCAGGACTGGTACTTCGCGAAATCCGACGACCGCTTCGGCATGGTACGCGGCGAGTTCGACCTCGCGCCCGACTGGACGGCCTACGCCGCGGCGGGCGCGCGCAGCAACGATTTCCTCGGCCTCTACAACTTCATCTACCTGCAGAACGCGCAGGGCGATTTCCGCGCCAACCAGTACTACCAGCCCACGTATTCCGACACGCGCACGGGGCAGGCGGGGCTGCGCGGCCGGTTCGCCACCGGCGCCGTGCGGCACGAACTGAACCTGGCGGTGGACGCGCTGCATACCGAATCCGGCGTGCTGGCGCCGGTGGTGGCGACCTATACCTCGAACCTGTACCGGCCGGCCCCGGTGGCGCAGCCCGATCTGTCGGCCTACGGCAGCTCGGCGCCGAAGACCAGCGTATCCGACCTCACCAGCGTGGCGCTGGCGGATACCGCGTCGTTCCTGGACGACCGCGTGCAGCTCACGGTGGGCGTCAGAAAGCAGAACGTGAAGGCGCAGAACTTCGCGGCCGCCACCGGCGCGCGCTCGGGCCCCGGCTACAACGAAGACCGGCTCAGCCCCGGCGCCGGGCTGGTACTGCGTCCGTGGCGCGACACCTCCTTCTATGCCAACTACATCGAAGGCCTGAGCCAGGGGCCGACCGCGCCGGCCGGCAGCGCCAACCAGGGCTTCATGTTCGCGCCGATCCGCTCCAAGCAGTACGAAGTGGGCGCCAAGCACGACTTCGGCCGCTTCGCCGCCACCCTCGCGGCGTTCCAGATCAGCCAGCCCAGCGGCGCCACCGATCCGGCCACCCAGCTGTTCGGCGTCGACGGCGAACAGCGCAACCGCGGCATCGAACTCAACGTGTTCGGCGAGCCGCTGCACGGCGTGCGGCTGCTGGGCGGCGCCGCCTTGATGGATGGCGTGCTGACCAAAACGGCCGGCGGCACGTACGACGGCAACAAGGCCATCGGCGTGCCCGCCACCCAGCTGAACCTGGCCGGAGAATGGGACGCCGCCTTCCTGCCCGGGCTGACGTTGACCGGGCGCGTGATCTACACCTCGTCCCAGTACTACAACGTGGCGAATTCGCAAAGCATTCCGTCGTGGACGCGCGTCGACCTGGGGCTGCGCTACCGCACCCGGATGGCAGGGCGCGCGGCCGTGCTGCGCGCCGGGGTCGAGAACGTGTTCGACCGCGACTACTGGGCGGCGGCGTCGAGCTCCTTCGGCCTGGCGCGCGGCGCGCCGCGCACCTTCCTGGTATCGATGACGCTCGACTTCTGATGGGCGCCGCCGCACCGGTTCGCGGCCGCCCGGTTTCCACGACCGCGCTGCGGCGCTGGCGCGCGCTGCACACCTGGAGCAGCCTGTGGTGCACCGCGCTGCTGCTGATCCTGTGCGCGACCGGGCTGCCGCTGATCTTCGCCGACGAGATCGAGGCGCTGCAGGCGGACGGCCCGCCGCGCACGGCGCGCGCCGCCGGCGAGCCGCTTGCCGATATCGACGGCATGGTGGCCGCGGCCCGCGCCCGCCATCCGGGCGAGGCGGTGCGCTTCGTTTTCATCGACGACGACGAGGCCGCGGTGAAGGTAGTGATGGCGCCGGCCGATGTGCCCGACCGCAGCCGCGACCACGAGGCCGTGTTCGACGCCCGTTCGGCCGCGCTGCTGGCCGACGAACCGCCCGCCGGCCGGCAGCCCATGACCTTCATGGCCGCGGCCCGGCGCCTGCACACCGATCTGTTCGCCGGCCAGCGCGGCCAATGGGTGCTGGCGGCCACGGGCCTGGCCTTCCTCATGTCGCTGGCCTCGGGCGTGGCCCTCTACGGCCCGTTCACCCGTGGCCTGGGCTTCGGCACGGTGCGGCGCCGTTCGCCCCGCACGAGATGGCTCGACCTGCACAACCTGGTGGGTATCTGCGTGCTTGCATGGATGACCCTGATCGGCGCCACCGGCATCCTCAACGCGATTTCGCTGCCATTGTCGGCATGGTGGCGCGCGGGCGAGATGAGTGTGCTGTTGGGCGGCACGCGCGGCCGGCCGGTCGAGGCCGCGCCCGCTTCGGCCGATGCCGCCTACCGTGCCGTCGGCCGCGCGCTGCCCGACCGCAACGTGACCAGCATCATCTTTCCCAGCGCGTCGTTCTCCAACCCGCGCCACTACCTGATCTGGTCCAACGGCAATTCGCCGCTCACCTCGCGCCTGTTCACCGCCGCGCTGGTCGACGCCCGCAGCGGCGAACTGGCCGCCGTGGCGCAGATGCCGGCCTATCTGCGGCTGGCGCAGTTGTCGCGGCCGCTGCACTTCGGCGATTTCGGCGGCATGCCGCTCAAGCTGGTCTGGGCCGCGCTCGACACCGCGACCATCGCGGTGCTGGCCAGCGGGCTGTACCTGTGGGCCGCGCGGCGGCGCGCCGCGCGCACGCGACTCAGCCGCGCAGCTTGATCAGCGGCAGGCCTGCCTCGGGGTCGAATTCCCGTTTCAGATAGGCGGGCGAGTCGGTCAGCAGCACTTCCAGGGTGGGCCGCACGATGGCCTCCAGCAGGTGCCCGCCGCGCGTGCCGCCGTCGCGCCGGCCCAGCACGGCGTGCGCGTGCAGCTTGGCGCGGCCGTCCTGCAGGGCGATGTCGCCCACCAGCGACAGCACCTCGGCCTGCTCGTCGAGTTCGATGCGCTCGTATTCCTTGGACTGCCAGTCGAAGTAGCCGAGCGTGGCCCGGCGAAAGGCGCCGATCGCGGTGAAGCGGGCCGCGGTGATGGCGTTCTCGCGGGCGAAGGTTTCCAGCGACGACACGGCTTCGTCGCCGGTTTCGAGGATGACGGCGAAGGTACGTTCGGCATCGTCGTTGAGGAGCTTGGTTCGCATGGACGTTTCCTTGTGGTTCGGCGCGGTCGAAGCGGGGCCAGCAAGTCGGATGCCCGCGCGGGCAGAGAAAACACTTGCGTGCCTGTTCTTTAAGATATATCGTAAGATATATTTTATGAAATAAGGATGCATCATGTTCTTCTTCCATCCCACCCGCGCGCACGCCCACGCCATGGGACGACGCGGCGGCTTCAAGCACTGGGGGCAGCACGGCGGCTTCTGGGGGTTCAGCGAGGGTGGCATGCCGGGCGGCCGGCGGCTCTCGGCGTCCGATCTGCAGCTGTTGCTGCTGGCGCTGCTGGAACAACGCCCGGCGCACGGCTACGAATTGATCCGCGACATCGAGCAGCGCTCTGGCGGTTTCTACACGCCCAGCCCGGGCGTGATCTACCCGGCCCTGACCTATCTGGACGAGATCGGCCATGCCAGCATCGAACCGGCCGGCAACCGCAAGCTCTACAGCATCACCGACGCCGGCCGCCAGCACCTGGAAGCCAACCGCGGCAGCGCCGATGCCATACTGGACGCGTTGCAACGCATCGGCGGGCGGATGGAGCAAGTGCGCGAAGCCTTCGCCGGCATGGACGACGCCGGCGAAGCGCCCGACGTGCACGGCGCGCGCAAGGCGCTCAAGCAGGCCCTGGCAGCCAAGCGCCACTGCGCGCCCGAAGAAGCGCGGCGCATCGCCGCCATCCTGAAACGCGCCGCGGAGGACATCCTTGGCCAATGAACCAAGCGCGGCCTCGCCTGGCGCGCATCCGCTGCTCGTACCAAGCATTGCCGCGTCGCAGTTCACGGTGCCCTTCATGGTGTCGGCGGTGGCCGTGGCCCTGCCGCCGATCGGCGCCGATCTCCACGCCGGGGCCAATACCCTGAGCCTGGTCGAGACACTCTATCTTGCCGGCAACGTCGCCGTGCTGCTGCCCGCGGGCCGGCTGGCGGATGCCGGCAGCAAGGCATCGCTCTACAAGTTCGGCCTGCTTGGCTTCGCGCTGCTCACTTTGCTTGTTTCGTTCTCGACATCGGTGCCGGTGTTGCTCTCGCTGCGCTTCATGCAGGGCGCCGCGGCGGCATTCGTCGCGGTCGCCGGCCCGGCGCTCATCGTGGGCGCGGTGGCGCCCGAACGGCGCGGCCGCGCGCTCGGCACCGTGGTCGGCGCTATCTACGCCGGGCTCACGCTTGGCCCGGTGTGTGCCGGCTTTCTTATCGATGCCTTCGGCTGGCGTGCGGTATTCGTCGCCGACGCGGCGGTGGTGCTGGCCGCGTATGGGCTCGCGCGAATCGTGTTGCCGCGAGGCTGGCGCGCACCCGGGGCGCGCGCCGTGCATTTGCCCAGCTGCGCGCTCGTGGTCGCGGCGACGCTGCTGCTCACGCTCGGTCCATCCAATCTGCGCACGCCGGCGCTCGGTTATGCGCTGATCGCCGCAGGGCTCGCGACCGCGTTCGTGTTCGTGCTGCTCCAGCGGCGGCTCGCGCAGCCGCTGCTCGACGTCGGCCTGCTTGCCTCGAATGCTCAGCTGCGCCGCGCGCTGCTCGTGCAGTGGCTGCTCTACTGCAACGCGTTCTCCTCCAGTTTCATGCTGGCGATTTACATGCAGGTCACGCTCGGCAACGCCGCCAAGGTGTCGGGCCAGGTGCTCGCGCTCGGCTCCGTGCTCATGGCGGCCGTTGCGCCTTTCGCCGGGGCGCTTGCCGATCGTTATCCGCCGCGAGCGGTGGCGGCCTGCGGTGTCGGCGTGGTGCTCGTCTCGGCGCTCCTGGCGATTTCGTTCGACGCCGACTCCTCGCTCGTCGCGGTCGGCGTGATGCTTGCGGTGCAGGGTCTCGGCTTCGCGCTCTTCTCGTCCCCCAACATGACGATGATCATGGGCAGCGTGCCCCGCGACCGCGCGAGCACGGCTTCGTCCTTCGCCGCCAAGGCGCGCATGCTCGGCATGTTGAGCGGCATGATCATTACGGCGATTGCGATCTCGCTCGGGATCGGCAGCGCGCCGGTCAGCGCCGATCCGCTCGCCTTCCTGCCCGTCATGACGGCGGTTTTCGTCGCGCTTGCCCTATTGAGCCTGGCGGCGCTGGCGATCAGCCTGTCGGCGCGCCGGGCCTAGCCTTCCGGGATGCATCCCGTGCGCCAGGGCCCACGCGCTAGTGCCCGATGCGCAGCGCGTTCAGGAAACGCGACACCATGTTGTAGGACGCGATGGTGGCGGTCAGGTCGAGCAACTGCTGTCCCTGGTAGTGCGCGGCCACCCGTTCGAAGATGTCGTCCGGCACTTCGATGTCGCGGGTCATGGTGTCCGCGTAGGCCAGCGCGGCCGCTTCCGCGGGAGAGAAGCGGGGATCGGCGGCCGGGTCCGGCGCGCGCATCGCTTCGATGATCTCCGGCGCGGCGCCGGCCGCGGCGGCGTGCGGTACGTGCGCGTCGAATTCGTACCGGGCATGGTTGAGCACGGCCACGCGCAGGATCAGCAATTCGCGCAGCTTGGGCGACAGGCTGTTGTGGTTGCGGATGGCCGACATCATCTGCTCCCAGCCCGATGCGACGGGCGGGCTGTTGAGCAGCACCTGGTAAAGCAGCGAGATGCGGCCGCGGGCGGCCTGGATCTGGCTTTCGAGCTGCGCGAGTTCGGGGCGGGTGCCGGGGACGACGGGTTCGATTCGCATATGGAGGGACTCCGGTGAGGTAGTGGGTCGGCCAGGATTGTCCTGGATTGTGCACCAGCGCCGGCCCTCCGGAGCGCGGGGTTTGCCCGATGACGGCCGTGATCGGAAGCTGCGGCGGTGCAATAACGTTTTCACTCGGGCGAAAGGTAGCAAATGCTACGCTAGTTTCTCCCAGTAGTCGGCTTGCCCGTTGAAACGCAAAATCGCTGAAAAATTGATGCGTAATGCGCAAATTCATTTTCAGCGAAAGATAACGTTTCAACCAAAGCCAATGAAATCTCCCCTGCAATGCCTGATCGGCGGCCAGTGGCTGGGTTGCGCCGACAGCTTCCCCGTGCTCGACAAATTCTCCCGCCGCGAGGCATGCCGGGTGGCATCGGCCAGCCGCACCCAGGTGGCCCAGGCCGTTGCGCTGGCTCGGCGAGCCGCCGATGCGGGCCCGCCGCCGCCGGTGGAGCGCGCCCGCGTGCTGCGCGACGCCGCGCGGGGCGTGGCAGGGCGCCGCCAGGCCTTCGTCGACCTCATGGCAACCGAGGCCGGCTTCACGCGCGCCGACGCCCATGGCGAGATCGACCGCGCGATCGTCACGCTTGGCCTGTGCGCCGACGAGGCCACGCGCCTGACCGGCGACGTGGTGCCGTTCGCGGCCAGCCCCGGCTCGCACGAACGGATCGGCTTCACGCTGCGCTTCCCGGTTGGCGTGGTATGTGCGATCACGCCGTTCAACGCGCCGCTGAACACGGTGCTGCACAAGATCGCGCCGGCCTATGCGGCCGGCAACGCGGTGGTGCTCAAGCCGTCGGCCTTCACGCCGCTGACCGCGGCCTTGCTGGGTGAAGTACTGCTGGAAGCGGGCATGCCGCCGGATTTCCTGGCCATCGTGCAGGGCGACGGCGATACCGTCGGCCGCTGGCTGCTGGAAGAGAACGATATCGCGTTCTACACCTTCACCGGCAGCACGCGGGTGGGCCGCATCATCCAGCAGGCGGCCGGCCTGCGCCGCACGCAGATGGAGCTGGGCAGCATCGCCAGCACGCTGGTGTGCGCGACCGCCGATCTCGACCGCGCGGCCGAGCGCATCGCCAATGCGTCGTTCCGCAAGGCGGGGCAGGTCTGCACCTCGGTGCAGCGCCTGTATGTGCACCGCTCGGTGGCGGCCGACTTCGCGGCGCGGCTGGCCGCGCGGGCGGAACGGATGCGGGCGGGGGACCCGCGCGATCCGGCCGTCACGGTCGGGCCGCTGATCTCCGAGGCCGCCGCGGTGCGGGCCGAGCAGTGGGTCGCCGAGGCCGCCGCGGGCGGCGCCCGGGTGCTGTGCGGCGGCCGGCGCGACGGCGCCGTGGTGCCGCCCACGGTGCTTACCGACGTGCCCGCGCAGGCGAAGACCTGGTGCCAGGAGGCGTTCGCGCCGATCGTGGCGTTGCGCCCCTTCGACACGCTGGAAGAGGCGATAGGCGATGCCAATGCCACGCCGTACGGCCTGTCGGCCGGCGTGTTCACCACCGATGTGCGCGAGTGCCTGTATGCCGCCCGCCACTTGCGCTTCGGCACGGTGCAGCTGAACGAGTCCTCCAGCGCGCGGGCCGACGTGATGCCTTTCGGCGGGGTCAAGGACAGCGGCTTCGGCAAGGAAGGGCCATGGCACGCGATGCGCGAGATGACCGAGGAACGGCTGGTGGTCTTCAACCCCTGATCTCCGAGAAACCGCGATGATTTCCCTGCCTGCTGGCATTGCCAGCCATTTCTGCCCCACGCGCATTTTCGCGGGCGAGGGCGCGTACCGGGCGCTGTCCGGCATCCTGGCCGAGCACGGCGTGCGGCGCGCCTTCGTGGTGGCCGACGGCGCGCTGCTCGACGGCGCATTCTTCCGTGCCGTGTCGGCCGCCATCGCCGCCGCCGGCGCCGAAGCCACGGTCTTCAGCGAGATCCGTCCCGAACCCGACGTCGACATCGTGCACCGCGCGTTCGGCGCGCAGCAGGCCTGCGGCGCCACGCTCACGATCGCCGTGGGCGGCGGCAGCACGATCGACGTCGCCAAGGCGGTCGGCATCCTGGCCGCCAACGGCGGCCGCATCGAAGATTACGAAGGCATCGAAAAATTCAAGCTGCCGCCGCTGCCGCTGGCGGCGATCCCGGCCACCGCCGGCACCGGCTCGGAAGTATCCGGCTCCTGCGTCATCTCCAGCGCCGACGGCCTGCGCAAGATGTCGATCCGGCACGCGGCGCTGAACCCGGCGCGCTATGCCATCCTCGACCCGGCCGCGCTGGCTACCGCGCCGGCACACGTGGCGGTGCATGCTGGCGTGGACGCCTTCGTGCATGCCTTCGAGTCCTTCATCTCGCGCCAGGCCAATCCCTTCACCGACGCATTGAACCTGCGCGCGATCGAACTGATCGCCGGCAACATCCGCCAGCTGGCCGCGCATCGCGGCAACGGCGCCGCCGCGCTGGCGATGCTGTGCGGCTCGGCGCTGGCCGGCATGGCCTTCGGCCAGACGGGGCTGGGCAATGTGCATTGCATGGCGCGTTTCCTCGGCGCGCGCTTCCATTTCAGCCATGGCCTGTCGAACGCGCTGTGCCTGCCTTACGTGGCCTGCTTCAACCTGGCGGCCGATCCGGCCAAGTTCGCGCGCGTGGCGCAGGCCATGGGCGTCGATACCGCCGGCATGACCCTGCTCGAGGCCGCGCGTTCGGCGGTGGAGGCCATCGAAGACCTGTGCGACGACCTCGGCATCCCGGCCAGCCTGGCGCAGGCCGGCGTGGACCCGGCCGCCTTCGGCGAGATGGCCGACGACTGCGTGCGCGCCGGCTACGAGCGCTGGAACCCGAGGCAGACCACGCGCCAGGATTTCCTCGACCTGTTCCGCCGCGCCCACGAAGGGACGCGCTTGCGGGCATGGCGCGCGGCATCGCGGCGGACGACATGACGACCGGCACCGCAACGGGCGTGGCCGCGGACACGACGACGGCCGCCGGCGAAGCGCCGACCCGCCGGCGCGCCACCGTGAAAGACGTGGCCCGCGAGGCCGGCGTATCGATCGGCACCGTATCGCGCGTGATCCGCCAGGAAAGCAGCGTGACCGCCGACATCCGCGAAAAAGTCGAGGCCGCCATCCTGCGCCTCGGCTGGCAGCCCAGCATGGCGGCGCAAAGCATGCGCGGCGTGCGTTCGCGCACCATCGGCTTCATCTTCGCCGATATCCGCAACCCGCTGTATGCCGAAATGGTGAAGGGCGCCGAGGACCTGCTGTCCGAGCACGGCTACATGCTGATCGTGGCCAGCAGCGACGGCCGGCCCGAGCGCGAACAGGCGCTGATCGACCGCTTCTCGCGCTGGAACGTGGAGGGACTGCTGTTCTCGATCGAAGACGAAAGCCATCCGCAGGTGGCGCGCGCGCTGGCCCGCGTCGACTTTCCGAAGGTCATGATCGAGCGCGCCCACGACAACGCCGACGCCCGGGTCTGCGCCGACCACTATCGCGGCACGCTGCACGCCGCCGAATACCTGCTCGACCTCGGCCACCGCCGCATCGGCCTGATCAGCGGCGGCCGCCGGACCTGGGTCGGGCGCAGCCGGCTGCAGGCCTACCGCGACGCGCACGCCAGCCGCGGCGTGCCGATCGACCAGCGCCTGCTGCGGCTCGACAGCTTCAGCCAGTCCTACGGCTTTCGCGAAACCCAGCTGCTGCTGGGCCTGGACGAACCGCCGTCGGCCATCCTGGCGCTGGGCATGCGGCTGCTGGCCGGCGTGCTGCCGGCGGTGCGCAGCCGCCGCTGCGTGATCCCGCGGGACTTGTCGCTGGTGGTTTCCAACGACAGCGAACTGGCGCAGCTGGCCACGCCGGCCATCTCCGCCATCCGCTACGACCCGTACGCGCTGGGACGCGAGGCGGCGCAATTGCTGATGAAGAACCTGGGGCACGGCGAGCGGCTGAGCGGCACGCGGCTGGAGATTCCCACCGAATTCGTGATGCGCGAGTCCTGCGCGCGCATCGCGCCCAACCCGCCGGCCGCGCGGCCGGACGAACAACAAGGAGGTCGCTAGACCCATGAACAAGGAACGAGACGACGGGGCCGCCGCCCAGGACTGGCCCGACCGGCTGTACCGGCTGCTGAAGGACAACGGCATCACCCAGGTGGCCTGGGTGCCCGACGGCGGCCATTCGCGCCTGATCCGGCTGTACGAGGCCGATCCCGACATCCGCATCGTGCGGCTGACCACCGAAGAGGAGGGCGTGGCGCTGCTGGCCGGCACGCACCTGGGCGGCGCCAGGGGCGTGCTGCTGATGCAGAGCAGCGGGGTCGGCAACTGCATCAACATGCTGTCGCTGCCCAACATCTGCCAGATGCCGCTGCTGAT
The DNA here is from genome assembly GCF_039541095.1 of Pigmentiphaga soli. Classification (NCBI taxonomy): domain Bacteria; kingdom Pseudomonadati; phylum Pseudomonadota; class Betaproteobacteria; order Burkholderiales; family Alcaligenaceae; genus Pigmentiphaga; species Pigmentiphaga soli. The sequence goes on along the minus strand of NZ_BAABFO010000003.1, from coordinate 220,378 downwards.
GCTGGTGACCATGCGCGGCGACTTCGGCGAGGCCAACCCGTGGCAGGTGCCGATGGCGTCGGCCACGCCGGCCGTGCTGGAGGCGATGGGCGCCACCGTCAAGCGAGCCGACACGCCCGACGACATCGTCGAGACCGCCCAGGGCTGCCTGCAACTGGCCTTCCGCAGTTCGCGCATGGTGGCGCTGCTGATCGGCCAGCGCGCGATCGGCGCCAAGACCTTCACCGAAACCAAGCACTGAGGCCCGACATGGAAAAGATTCTGCACCGGCGCGAGGTCGCCTCCGTACTGCTGGCCGGCCGCGGCGACGCGCTCGTGGTAGCCGGGCTGGGTTCGCCCATCTGGGACGTGACCTCGGTGGAAGACAGCCACGCCAATTTCCCCGTATGGGGCGCGATGGGCGGCGCGGCCTGCATCGGCCTGGGCCTGGCGCTCGCGCAACCCGACCGCAGCGTGCTGGTGGTGACCGGCGACGGCGAAATGCTGATGGGGCTGGGCTCGCTGGCCACCATCGCGGTGACCCGGCCGCCCAATCTGTCGGTGGTGGTGATGGACAACGGCCGCTACGGCGAGACCGGCATGCAGCGCGCCCATACCGGGCTGGGCGTGGACCTGGCCGGCATGGCGCGCGAGGCGGGCTTCGCGCAGGCGATGACGGTGCGCACCGAAGCCGAACTGCGCGGGCTGGCGGACCGGGTCTATGCGCAGCGCGGTCCGCTGTTCGCCGCGATCAAGATCGACGAGGAAAAGCTGCCGCCCTTCGTATCGCCGCGCGACGGCGCCCATTTGAAGAACCGTTTCCGGATCGCGCTGCTGGGCGTCGAACGGGCGATGGAGTAGGCCGTGCAAAAGTACCAGGCATACATCGACGGCAGCTTCGTGGACCCGGCCGGCGGCGAGTGGTTCGAAACCTTCGACCCCTACCTGGCCGAGCCGTGGGCGCTGGTGCCGCGCTGCGCCGCGCCCGACGTCGAGCAGGCGGTGGCGGCCGCCCACCGCGAGGCCTCAGGCGGCGAATGGTCGCGGCTGACCGCCAGCCGCCGCGGCGAGCTGCTGCGCCGGCTGGGCGACCTGGTGGCGCGCGACGCCGACCGGCTGGCGCGGCTGGAGGTCAAGGACAACGGCAAGCTCTATGCCGAGATGCTGGCGCAGCTGCGCTACCTGCCGAGCTGGTTCCACTACTACGGCGGCCTGGCCGACAAGATCGAGGGCGCGGTGATCCCGCTCGACAAGCCGGGCTATATGAACTTCACGCGGCACGAACCGCTGGGCGTGGTCGGCATCATCACGCCCTGGAATTCCCCGCTGCTGCTGACCGCATGGAAGCTGGCGCCCGCGCTGGCGGCCGGCAATACGGCGGTGGTCAAGCCATCGGAATTCACCTCGGTATCGATGCTGGAGTTTGCCCGCCTGTTCAAAGAGGCCGGCTTTCCCGACGGCGTGGTCAACGTCGTGACGGGCTTCGGTCCCGAGGCCGGCACGCCGCTGGTGGAGCACCCGCTGGTCGCCAAGATCGCCTTCACCGGGTCGGACGCCACCGGCCGCGCGATCTACCGCCAGGCGGCCGGCGGCATGAAGCGCGTCACGATGGAGCTGGGCGGCAAGTCGCCCAACATCGTGTTCGCCGATGCCGACCTGCAGGCGGCGGTGTACGGCGTGGTGTCGGGCATTTTCGCGGCCTCGGGGCAGACCTGCCTGGCCGGTTCGCGGCTGCTGGTGCAGGACTCGATCTACGACCTGTTCGTCGGCCGCCTGCTGGCGTTCGCCGGGCAGGCCAAGCTGGGCGATCCGATGGCGCCCGATACCCAGGTCGGCCCGGTGGCCACGCGGCCGCAGTACGAAAAGGTGCTGGCCTATCTCGACGTGGCCCGCCAGGACGGCGCGCACGCGGCGCTGGGCGGCGGGCCGGCCGCGGGCGGCGCCTGCGGCAAGGGCTGGTTCGTGCAGCCCACCATCTTCACCGGCGTCGACAACGGCATGCGGATCGCGCAGGAAGAGGTGTTCGGCCCGGTGCTGTCGGTGTTGCGCTTCACCGATGACGACGACGCGGTGCGCATCGCCAACGACACCCGCTTCGGCCTGGCCGCCGGCATCTGGACCACCAGCCTGGAGCGCGCGCTGTCGATGCCCGCGCGCCTGCAGGCCGGCACGGTCTGGGTCAATACCTACCGCGCCACCAGCTACATGTCGCCGTTCGGCGGCTACAAGCAGAGCGGCATCGGCCGGGAGAACGGCATGGAGATGATCCGCGAATACCTGCAAACCAAGAGCGTGTGGGTCAACGTCGGCGCCGCGGTCGGCAACCCGTTCGTGACGCGCTGAAAAACATGATGATCGCGAGACAGCAATGACGACGTTCAAGCAGAGGATTGCGCTGGGCGCAATATCGTTTTCTTTCGCCCTGGCGCCCGCCTGCGGCATGGCGCAGGCGAGCTTCCCGTCCAAGCCCATCCACCTGGTGGTGCCGTTCGGCGTCGGCGGCGCGGGCGACCAGCTCGCCCGCGCGCTGGCCAAGGCCATCGCCGACGCCCACCGCGTCACGGTGGTGGTGGAGAACAAGGTGGGGGCGGGCGGCGGCATCGGCGCCGCCTACGTGGCGCGTTCGCGCGCCGACGGCTACACGGTGCTGCTGGGCACCAACACCACCCAGGTGGCGAACCGCTACCTGTTCAAGAGCCTGCCCTACGATCCGGCGCGCGACTTCGACCCGGTCACCGCCGTGTCGCGCGGCGACCAGCTGCTGCTGGTGCGGCCCGGCAGCGGCATCGGATCGGTGGCCGACCTGGTCAAGCGGGCCCGGGAGCGGCCCGGCCAGGTCTCGTACGGCAGCGGCAGTTCGTCCAGCCAGGTGGCCACCAGCATGTTCGAGCGCGAGGCCGGGGTGAAACTGCTGTTCGTGCCGTACAAGAGCAATTCGCTGGCGGTTACCGACCTGCTGAGCGGCCAGATCGACATGATGATCACCGACACCGCCACCGGCCTGGGCCACGTGCGCCAGGGCACGCTGAAGGCGCTGGCCGTGACCGGCGACGCGCGCGTGCCCGAGGTTCCCGACGTGCCGACCGTGCGCGAAGTGCTCGGCAACGATTACTCGGCCATGCCGTGGTTCAACGCGCTGTACGTGCCCAGGGGCACGCCGCCCGACATCGTCGCGCGTTTGAACAGGCTGTTCGTCGAGGCCACCTCGTCGCCCGAGGCAGACGGCTTCTACCGCTCGTCGGGGTCGGCGCGCTTCGTGACCAGTCCCGCGGAACTGGCCACGTTCCAGGCCGGACAGGACCGGCTCTGGAAGGACGCCATCGAGGCGGCAGGCATCGACCCGGTCTGATCGGCACCCATTGCCCGGCGCGCCGGCGCCGTGCTTCGGAGACCCATATGCAACTGAATCTGGAAGGGCGGCGGGCGCTGGTATGCGGCGCCAGCCAGGGGCTCGGCTACGCTTGCGCGGCGTCGCTGGCGCGCGAAGGGGCGGCCGTGTTCCTCGTGGCGCGGCGGCCGCAGCCGCTGGCCGAGGCCGTGGCGGGGCTGTCGGCGCGCGGGGCGCAGGCCCATGCGGTGGCGGCCGACATCGCCACGGCCGAGGGCCGCGCCGCCGCGCTGCGCGCCTGCCCGCGGCCCGACATCCTGGTCACCAATGCCGGCGGCCCGCCGCCCGGCAGCTACCGCGATTGGGACGAGGCCGACTGGCTGCGCGCGCTCGGCGCCAACATGCTGGCGCCGATCGAGCTGATCAAGGCCGTGCTCGACGGCATGGCGCGGGCCGGCTTCGGCCGCATCGTCAACATCACCTCGGGCGCGCTGAAGGCGCCGGCCGACGCGCTGGGGCTGTCCAACGGCGCCCGCATGGGGCTGACCGGCTTCGTGGCCGGCATCGCGCGGCTGCATGCCGGCCGCAACGTGACCATCAACAACCTGCTGCCCGGCGCCTTCCTGACCGCGCGCCTGCGCGACGGCGCGGCCGCCATGGCGCGCCACGCCGGCACCGACGCCGAAAGCCTGCTGGCCGAACGCCGCCGGGCCATTCCGGCCGGCCGCTTCGGCGAGCCGGCCGAATTCGGCGACCTGTGCGCCTACCTGTGCAGCGCGCAGGCCGGCTACATCACCGGCCAGAACCTGCTGATCGACGGCGGCGCCTACCGCGGCGTTTTCTAGACCACCACCAAAACCCGAAAGGAGACTCTGATGACCCCCATGTTCCAGGCCCGCCCGCTGGCCCTCGCCGTTGCGCTGATCGCCGCCGCCGCGGCGCCCGCCGTCCATGCCGACTCCGACTGGCCGCGCCAGCAGCCCATCACCATGGTCGTGCCCTATCCGCCGGGCGGCACGATGGACTTCATCGGCCGGTTGCTGGCGCGCGAGCTGTCCGACGCGCTCAAGCAAACCGTGGTGGTGGAGAACAAGGCTGGCGCTTCGGGCAACATCGGCACCGCCTTCGTCGCCCGCGCCAAGCCCGACGGCTACACGCTGATGGTGGCGTCGACCTCGATCGTGATCGCGCCCAGCACCTACAAATCGCTCAGCTACGACGTGCTGAAGATGCAGTCGCTGGCGCGCGTGGGCTACTTCTACGGCGCGCTGGCGGTCAACCCGAAGCTGCCGGTGGCCAACGTCAAGGAATTCCTCGACCTGATCCGCAAGCCGGGCAGCGACATCAAGTACGGCAGCGCCGGCATCGGCTCCACCGCCCACCTGTCGGGCGCGCTGCTCAATTCGATGGCGCACGGCAACATGACCCACGTGCCGTACAAGGGCGGCGCGCCGGCGGTGGTCGATACCATCAGCGGGCAGATCGACCTGACGGTCGGCTCGCCGCTGGTGGAGGTGCAGTCCTACGTCAAGGCCGGCCAGCTGCGCCTGCTGGGGCTGACTTCGCGCAACCGCTCGCCCGCCATCCCCGACGTGCCGACCGTGGGCGAATTCCTGCCCGGCTACGACTCCACCCAATGGGCCGGCGTCTATATGCCGGGCGGCACGCCGCCCGAGATCGTCGCCCGGCTCAACCAGATCATCAACGCCAGCCTGAACAAGCCCGACGTCAAGAAGACCCTGCTCGAAGCGGGCATCGAGGCCGCCGGCGGCAGCGCCGAAGAGTTCACCCGGTTCACCGCCTCGGAACTCAAGCGCTGGACGAGTATCGTCCAGGATATCGGCCTGACGCCGAACTGAGAGCGCAATGGACCAGACCTTCGACATCGTGGCGCAGGCCATCACTTCCCGCAAAAGCACGCGTGCCTTCCTGCCGACGCCGGTGGACCGCGCCTTGCTGGAACGCCTCCTGCGGATCGCCGGCACGGCGCCCAGCGGCAGCAACATCCAGCCCTGGACCGTGCACGTGCTGTCCGGCGCCGCGCGCGACCGCCTGTCGGCCGAACTGCTGGCGGCCCACGAGCGTCGCGAGCCGGAGCGCCGCGAGTACCAGTACTACCCCGTGAACTGGCGCGAGCCCTACCTGGGTCGCCGGCGCAAGACCGGCTGGGGGCTGTACGGCACGCTGGGCATCGCCAGAGGCGATCGCGAGGCCTCGGTCCGCCAGCACGGCCGAAACTACCTGCTGTTCGGCGCGCCGGTGGTGATGATCTTCACGATCGACGCCGACCTGGGCACCGGCAGCTGGCTCGACTACGGCATGTTCCTGCAGAACATCATGGTGGCCGCGCGCGGCTGCGGCCTGCATACCTGCGCGCAGGCCGCGCTGGCCAACTATCCCGACATCGTCAAGCGGCAGCTGGGCATCGGCAGCGACAAGATCATCGTCTGCGGCATGTCGATCGGCTACGAGGACGGCTCGGATCCGGTCAACGGTTTCCAGCCCGAACGCATCCCGCTGGACGAGTTCGTCACCTTCCATCAGGAGTAGCGAGGCGATGAGCCAAGACCACGCCGCCGGCAAGCCGCTGGCCGGTATCCGCATTCTCGATTTCACCCGCGTGCTGGCAGGCCCGTACTGCGCCATGCTGCTGGGCGACCTGGGCGCCGACGTCGTCAAGGTCGAATCGCCGGGCGAGGGCGACCTCACCCGCCGCCAGGGTCCGCCGTTCCACCACGGCATGGGCATGACCTACCTGGCGGCCAACCGCAACAAGCGCTCGATCGCGCTCGACCTGCGCAGCGACGACGGCCGCCGCGTGGCGCGCGAACTGGCCGGCCGCGCCGACGTGGTGCTGGAGAACTTCCGGCCCGGCGTGATGCGCAAGCTGGGGCTCGACTACGAAAGCCTGGCGCCGGACCATCCCGGCCTGATCTACGCGTCGATCTCGGGCATGGGCGCCAGCGGCCCCGACCGCGACGTCGGCGCCTTCGACGTGACCATCCAGGCCATCGGCGGCTATATGAGCATTACCGGCGAACCCGACGGCGCGCCGGTCAAGCTGGGCAATTCGGCGATGGACATCGTGGCCGGCACCAACTGCCACGCCGCCGTGCTGGCCGCGCTGCTGCACCGGGCGGCCACCGGGAAGGGGCAGAAGATCGAGACCAGCCTGCTGGAATCGCAGGTGGCTTTCCTGGCCAATGCCGCGCTGGAATACCTGGTGGCCGGCAGCGTGCCGCGCCGCTGGGGCTCGGAGCATTCGCAGCAGGTGCCGTACAAGGCCTTCCGGACCGCCGACGGCTGGCTGGTGATCGGCGCCGGCTTCCAGGGCCTGTTCGAGCGCCTGGCGCAGGCGCTCGGGCGCGAGGACTGGATTTCCGATCCGCGCTACGCCAGCCTGCCGGCGCGCGTCGAACACCGCCGCAGCCTGTACGCCGAACTCGACCCCATCGTGCGCCGACACACGACGGTGGAACTGATCGCGCTGCTGGAGCCGGCCGGCATACCCTGCGCGCCGGTGAACGACATCCGCCAGGTGTTCGAACATCGCCAGGTCAAGCACCGCGAGATGGTCGTGCCGCTGCAGCACCCGGTCTACGGCGCGTTGCCGCAACTGGGCGCGGCCGCCAAGTTCTCCGGCTTCGACATCACCGCCGGCTGGACCCCGCCGCCGCTGCTGGGCGAGCATGGCGAGCAGGTATTGCACGACTGGTTGGAGTAGCAGGCTTCCTGCGCGCTTGGGTTATGACACGGCCGCCGACCATGCCGTGTGCCGGGCCAGCGCCGCCTCGTCGGGCGCGAAGCCCAGCCCCGCGGTATCCGGCAATTCCATCCGGCCGCTTTGGGAATCGAAGGCCGGGTGGATCGGCTCCTGCAGCGTGATGTAGGGCGTTTCCAGCAGCATCGGCCGCGGGTCGGCCGCGATCAGGTGGGCCGTGGCCAGGTAGCCGGGCCCCCAGAAGTAGCAGTGCGGCGCCACGCGCACGCTGTAGCTTTCGGCCAGCGCGTATACCTTGCGCACCGCCGTGATGCCGCCGGCCTTGATCACGCTGGGCTGCACCACGTCGACCGCGCCGGCCTCGAACAGGCGCTTGAAGTCGTGCAGCGTGGTCACGTTCTCGCCGGCCGCGATCGGGGTGCCCTCGCGCCGCACGCGGGCCATCGCGTCGTAGTCTTCCGGCGGCCAGACGGGTTCCTCCAGCCATTCGAAATCCTCGGGCGCGATGCGGCGCGCCATGGCGCGCGCTTCGTCCACCGTCCAAGGGCAGTTCACGTCGAGCGCCACCCGGGTCCGGTCGCCCGCCGCCTGGCGCGCGGCCAGGAAGGCGGGCAGGGTGGCTTCGTGCAGCTTGACCTGGGCGAAGCCCGCCGCGGCGGCCCCGGCGGTATTGGCGGCCACCGCGTCGGGATCGCCGTAGCGCGCGAAGCTGGCATAGCGCCCCACCTCGGGCCGGTTGCCGCCCAGCAGCCGGTACAGCGGCAGGCCGGCGCGCTGCGCGGCGATGTCCCACAGCGCGACGTCGATCGCCGACAGCGCATAGCGCACCGGGCCGTTGCGGCCGAAGCCGTAGAAGGCGCGTTCGGCCTGTTCCATCAGCGCGCCGATGGCGTGCGCGTCCTTGCCGATGAACCAGGGCGCCACCAGGCTTTCGAGCACGGCGGCGGTGCCGGCGTTGACGAAATGGCCGAACGCCTCGCCCCAGCCCGCCGCGCCGTCGGCCGTGTGCACGCGCACCAGCAGCGATTCGATGCGGGTCCATGGCGCCAGCCCGGGCCGCAGCCCGTTGCGCGGGCCGTTGGTTTCGAAGGGCACCGACACGCGGGTCAGTTCGATGCGTCGGATGGTGTGCGGCATGGCGGTTTCGTCTGTCTGTTGCGTGGGAAGAGGGCAGGGGAGGCGTTACTCCAGCCGGATGTTGGCCTCGCGGATCACCTTGCCCCACTTTTCGTTTTCGCTGCGGATCATCTCGGTGAACTTCTGGCGCGACATGCCGTCGGGCGTGAAGGCCAGCGCCTTGAGCCTGGCGTTGACCTCCGGGTCGTCCAGCGCCGCCACCACCTTCTGGTTCAGGTAGTCGAGCACCGGTTCCGGCGTGCCGGCCGGCGCGGCCAGGCCCATCCAGCCGACCGCGTCGAAGCCAGGCAGGCCGGATTCGGCCACGGTGGGCACGTCGGGCAGCAGCGGCGAGCGCTTGGCGGTGGAGATCGCCAGCGCCTTGTACTTGCCGGCCTTGACGTTGGGCATCACGGCCGGGATGGCGTCGAACATGATGGTGGCGGTGCCGGCCAGGATCGCGGCCGCCGATTCGGAGCCGCCCTTGTACGGGATGTGCACGATGTCGATGCCGGCGCGCGACTTGAACAGTTCCATCGTGACGTGCTGGTTCGAGCCGGCGCCGGCCGACGCGAAATTGATGGTGCCCGGCCTGGCCTTGGCCTTGGCGATCAGGTCCTGCACCGACTGGTAGCCGGCCGAAGGCGTGGAAACCAGCACGGTCGGCGTCAGCGCGATGTCGGTGATCGGCGCCAGGTCCTTGATCGGCGAATAGGACAGGTGAGGGTACAGCGCGGGCGCCTGCGACAGCGGCCCGATGGTGGCCAGCACCAGCGTGTAGCCGTCGGGTTCGGCCTTGGCAGCCATGCCGACGCCCAGCGTGCCGCCGGCGCCCGGCCGGTTTTCGACGACGAAGGTGGCGCCGGTGGTCTTGTTCAGTTTCTCGGCCAGCACCCGGGCCACCAGGTCGGCCGCCTGGCCAGGAGCGAACGGCACGATCACGCGGACCGGCTTGCTGGGGTAGTTCTGGGCCTGGACCGGGGCGAAGGCCAGCGCGGCAGCCAACGAAGACGCGAGCGCGGCGAAGCGCCGATAGCGGATGGGCATGGCAGTCTCCTCGTTATGGGTTGGCGGCGGCCGGCCCGGGGAACCCGGCCGCTGCAGCGGGCACTGTAGCGAGTGGGGTCCGGCGCTGTATATCGAATTGTCGAGCGCAGGGTTGAGCGTTTGCTCAACCCTCGCCAGGCGGCGCGGCGCGATGGCGGCGCACCAGTTCGGCCAGCAGCGCCTGGGCGCCGTCGCGGGCCGCCTCGGCGCGGCGGATCAGCCCGATGGGAGCTTCCAGCATGGCGGTGTCCAGCGGCAGCACGCGCAGCGGCCCGATCAGCCCCTGCGCGCGCAGGAAGCTGCGCGAGGCGATCCACACGGCCTTGTGGCGCAGCGCGCAGGCGCTGGCGAAGTTGAGGTCGAGGATCTCGATCACGCGCGGCGGCTCGCCGATGCCGTTGGCCAGGAACAGCCGCTGCACCTCGTTCCAGACCACGGTCTGCTTGGGCGGCGTGACCAGGGTATGGGCCAGCAGATCCTGCATGCGCAGCCGTTTGCGGCGCGCCAAGGGATGGTTGTGGGCGACGGCGAACACGTACTGGTCCAGCATGATCTGCTCGAACGCCAGGCCGGCCATGTCTTCGGACGGCGGCAGGCGGCCGATGATGACGTCGACCGCGCCTTTGCGCAGGTCGTCCAGCACCGAATCCTTGGGGCCGACGATGACCTCGACCAGGCAGCGCGGGAAGTGCTCGACGAAGCCCTGCAGCACCGCCGGCAGGTAGATGGCCGAAGCGATCGGCATGGCGGCCATCCGCAGCGTGGCGGGACGCACGCGGCGCCCGCTGCCGGCCTGGTCGGCGGCGGTCTGCAGCAGCTTCAGGATCTCGCGGGCGCGCTGGCCGAACTCGGCGCCGGCGGCGGTCGGCCTCATGCCCTTGCGAGCACGCTCGAACAGCCGCGCCCCGAGGATGTCTTCCAGCTCGTTGATGGTCTTGGAAACGGCGGACTCCGTCACGCACAGCCGGGCCGCGGCGGCGCCCAGGCTGCCGCCTTCGGCCACTTCCAGGAAACACGATAGCTGGCGCAGCTTCAGCCGGGCCGCCAGGGTTGGCGACAGCGGCGGCCGGTCGGCGGCGTCGGGTTCGAGGCGGGCGGGGGCGCGCTGGGTCATGATGGGGTCGTCCGGGCTTGGGAGGCAGGGTGCGTGGCTCCGATGGTAGCGCGGCGCGGGCCGGCATCCCGGCCTGCCGGTCTTGCCCGCGCGGGCGAAGGCGCGCAAACTGCGCGCACGATTTGCGCTCTGGAGCATTTGCCGTGAAGATCACCGCCGTTCAATGTTTTGCCGTCGACCCGGGCTTTCGCGGGCGTACCTGGCTGTTCGTCAAAGTCCTTACCGACACCGGCCTGCACGGCTGGGGCGAGGCCTACACGCTGCGCGGCCGCGACGGCGCGATCGTCGCGCAGATCGAGGAACTGGGCGCCAGCGTCATCGGCCGCAACCCGTTCGACATCAAGCAATTCGTGCAGTCGGTGTACGACGATTTCGCGCAGCGGCGCAGTTCGTTCGACCTTTATTGCGCCCAGAGCGCGATCGAGCACGCGATGTGGGACATCGCCGGCAAGGCCTGCGGCCAGCCTGTGTACAACCTGCTGGGCGGCGCCTGCCGCGACCGCATCCGGGTCTACGCCAACGGCTGGAGCGACCACTGCAAGACGCCCGATGAATACGCCCAGGCGGCCCGTGCCGTGACGGCGCGCGGCTTCGACGCGATCAAGCTGTCGCCGCTGCCCGGCCCGTGGCGCACCTTCGTGCCGCAGGCGCACGAGGAACACGTGGTGGCCGTGGTACGGGCCGTGCGCGAGGCGGTCGGCCCCGGCGTCGACATCCTGCTCGACATGCTGCGCCGCCTGCCGCCCGGCGCGGCCCGCCGGCTGGGCCGCGCGCTCGAGCCCTTCGGCCTGTACTGGTACGAAGAGCCGTGTTCGTCCGACAACCTCGACGCCGTGGCCGAGGTGCGGCAAGGCGTGGGCATCCCGGTGGTCACCGGCGAGGCGCTGTACGGGAAGTCCGCCTTCGTGCCGGTGCTGGAAAAACGCGCGGCCGATATCCTGAACCCGGACGTCTGCAACGTGGGCGGCATCCTCGAACTGAAAGAAATCGCCGCGATGGCCGAGCCGCACTTCGTGGCCGTGTCGCCGCACAACTTCAACTCGACCACGGTGGCGCTCAACGCCACCGTATGCGCCGGCGCGGCCATGCCCAATTTTACGCTGACCGAGTACTATCTACCGTTCGCCGATTTCGCGCAGCACATCTGCCCCGGCCAGCTCAGGCCGGTCGACGGGTATATCGCGCTGCCGACGGCACCCGGGCTGGGCATCGACCTCGACGAAGACCTGCTGCGCCGCCACGCCGGCCGCTCGTCCGGGGCCCCCGTCCTGCCTTCCCCCGGCCGCTGAGCCGGGCATCTTCCACTCACTCTTCTACATGGCGATAACACATCATGGCTAACGTCGGCTTCAGAGTCTTCAAGAAAGTCAACCGTACCCCGCGCGAACTGGTCGAGAAATTCCGCGGCATCCCGGTCGCCAACATCGGCGACGTGGTCAACCGGATCGCCTGCCTGGACGCGCGCATCCGCCCGCTGAACAAGGTGCCGCTGCTGGGCACCGCGATTACCGTGCGGGTGCGCAGCGGCGACAACGCCATGATGCACTATGCGCTCGACCTGGCCGAGCCGGGCGACGTGATCGTGGTCGAAGGTCAGGGCGACCTGGCCAATTCGCTGGCCGGCGAGAACATGGCCAACTGGTCGATCCGCCGCGGGCACGCCGGCTGGGTGATCGACGGCGCGCTGCGCGACGTCGAGGCGCTGGCCGGCATGCCGATCCCGTTCTACGCCGCGGGGGCCCAGCCCAACGGCCCGTACAAGAACGGCCCGGGCGAAGTCAACGTGCCGATCTCCTGCGGCGGCGTCATCGTCAACCCGGGCGACCTGATCGCCGGCGACGCCGACGGCGTGATCGTGATTCCGCGCCAGGACGCCGAGGCCGTGCTGCAGAAGGCCTTGAAGAAGCAGGAGCAGGAAGCCGCCAGCGCCAAGGCGATCCAGGACGGCAGCTGGGACCGCTCGGCCTATACCGAGGCCGCGCTGTCGAAGATGGGCTGCGAATTCATCGACGACTACTATCGCTGAGCGCGGGCGGGCATCGCATGGACGAGGTTCGGAGCGGGGTCGCCCGCTATGCGGCCGCCGAGCTGCAGGACTGGATCGGCCGGATGTACCTGGCCGCCGGCGTGCGCCGGCAGGATGCCCTGGCCACCGCCAGGGTGCTGGTGCGCACCAGCCTGCGCGGCATCGATACGCACGGCGTGGCGCGGGTGCTGGTCTATCTGGAGAAGATCCGCAGCGGCGAGATCAACGCCCAGCCGGCGTTCCGCGAGAACGAGCGCGCCGGCGTGCTGTACTTCGACGGCGACGGCGGGCTGGGGCAGTCGGTGGCCAGCGCCGCGGTCGGCGCCGCCATCGCGCGGGCGCGGACCGCGCCGGTGGTCACCGCCATCATCCGCGGCAGCGGCCACCTGGCGGCGCTCGGGCTGTTCGCGCTGGAGGCCGCCGAACAGGGCATGGTGGCGCTGATCTGCCAGGAAACGCCGCCGCTGATGGCGCCGCTCGGTTCTTCGCGCGCGGCCATCGGCAACAACCCGATCGCTTTCGCCGCGCCGGTCGCCGGCGGGCCGCCGCTGGTGGTCGACATGGCAACCAGCGTGGTGGCCCGCGGCAATGTGCTGCAGGCCGTGCGCGACGGCGCGGTCGAGATCCCGCTCGACTGGGCCATCGGCCCCGACGGCCAGCCCACCACCGACCCGCAGCAGGCGCTCAAGGGCGCGATGCAGCCCATCGCCGGCCACAAGGGCGTGGGCCTGGCGATGATGGTGCAGGTGCTGGCCGGCAGCCTGAGCGGCTCGGCCACCGCGGCCAGCGCCGCGGCCCATGGCGCCACCAGCAGCGCGGGCAACGTCAGCGCCTTCCTGCTGGTGATCGACCCGGCGCAGGTGATCGGCCGCGTCGCCTTCGACGACCACATGGCCGCCTGGCTGGGCACCTACCTGGAGGCGGCCGGGCCGTCCGGCCGCTATCCGGGCCAGCGCGCCGCGCAATGCGAGGCCGATCGCGCGGTGGGCGGCATTCCCGTGCCGGCCGGCATCGTGCGCGAGCTGGAGCGGGCGGGCGAGATCGCCGGCCTGCCGTTCGACGTGGCGCCGCTGCCGGGGTGAGCCGCGGCGGGGGCGGTTTCACTGAACTGTCACGCCCCCGCCATAGACTGGGGCGGCCCGCGGGCCTTACCGCGCCGTCCGCCGTCTTTTTTCCAGCCGACCATGAGCGAAGACCTTTCCAAGCAGATCCGCCGCCTCTACGCCGAGATGATCGACAGCTTCGACGAGGAGCTGGAAATGGAGCTGGACGACAGCCGGCTCGACGATCCGCTGCTCCAGGGCCACGACGATGGCGACATGGACCGCCGCCTGTATTTCCGCGAATTGCTGCGCCTGCAGGGCGAACTGGTCAAGCTGCAGGACTGGGTGGTGGCCAACAAGCTCAAGGTGGTGGTGCTGTTCGAAGGCCGCGACGCGGCCGGCAAGGGCGGCGCCATCAAGCGCATCACGCAGCGCCTCAACCCCCGCGTGTGCCGCGTGGCGGCGCTGCCGGCGCCCAACGACCGCGAACGCACGCAATGGTATTTCCAGCGCTACGTGTCGCACCTGCCGGCCGGCGGCGAGATCGTGCTGTTCGACCGCAGCTGGTACAACCGCGCCGGCGTCGAGCGCGTGATGGGTTTCTGCACCGACGACGAGTACGAGGAATTCTTCCGCAGCGTGACCGAGTTCGAGAAGATGCTGGTGCGCTCGGGCATCGTGCTGATCAAGTACTGGTTCTCGATCAGCGACGAGGAACAGAACCGCCGCTTCCTGATGCGCATGAACGATCCGCTCAAGCAGTGGAAGCTGTCGCCGATGGACCTGGAGTCGCGCCGCCGCTGGGAGGCCTATACCAAGGCCAAGGAAGTGATGATGGAACGCTCCCACATTCCCGAGGCGCCCTGGTGGATCGTGGAGGCCGTGGACAAGAAGCGCGCCCGCCTGAACTGCATCAACCACCTGCTCGGCCTGATCCCCTACGGGGAGGTACAGCACGAAAGCATTACGCTGCCGGCGCGCGAGTATCATCCCGATTACAGCCGCAAGCAGCTGCCGCCCGACATGTTCGTGCCGGCGGTCTACTGATCCGGGCATCCCGGACGATCGGGCAGAAGTCTCGCAGAATCAGGCAATACCCGCGCAGTACGCTCCCTCATAATGAGGGGATGTTGCGCTGCGGTATCGCCGCCGTTTTGCGGTGGCGCGGCCGTGCGCGTGTTCCCGAACTTCTACGCTGGTGAAGACGATCATGCAAACTCCCGCCTATGCCGCCCAGTCGGCGTCCAGCCCGCTCGCCCCCATCACCATCGCGCGCCGCGAGCCCGGTCCCACCGATGTCGCGATCGACATCCTCTACTGCGGCGTCTGCCATTCCGATCTGCACACCGCGCGCGGCGAATGGGCCGGCGTGCAGTTCCCCTGCGTGCCCGGCCACGAGATCGTGGGCCGCGTCACCGCCGTCGGCAGCGGCGTGACCAAGGTCAAGCCCGGCCAGCTCGTCGGCGTCGGCTGCATGGTCGACAGCTGCCGCACCTGCCCGTCGTGCCGCGCCGGGCTGGAGCAGTATTGCGTCAGCGATACCGGTTTCACCGCCACCTACAACGGCTACGCCAAGGGCGGCGGCGAGAACACCTTCGGCGGCTACTCGGGCCACATCGTGGTCGACGAGTTCTTCGTGCTTACCGTCGGCCACGACGAATCGGAACTGGCCGCCGTCGCGCCGCTGCTGTGCGCCGGCGTGACGACCTGGTCGCCGCTGCGGCACTGGAAGGTGGGGCCGGGCAAGAAGGTAGGCGTGGTCGGCATCGGTGGCCTGGGCCACATGGGCGTGAAGCTGGCGCACGCGCTGGGCGCCTACGTGGTGGCTTTCACCACCTCGCCCGGCAAGACCGAGGCGGCCAAGGCGCTGGGCGCCGACGAAGTGGTCGTGTCGCGCCATCCCGAGGAAATGGCCACGCACGCCGGCACTTTCGATTTCATCCTGAACACGGTGGCCGCGCCGCACGACCTCGACGCCTTCCTGGCGCTGCTGAAGCTGGACGGCACGATGACGCTGGTAGGCGTGCCGTCCGAGCCGCACCCCTCGCCCTCGGCCGCCAACCTCATCTTCGGCCGCCGCTCGCTGGCCGGCTCGCTGATCGGCGGCATCGCCGAAACGCAGGAAATGCTGGATTTCTGCGCCCGGCACGGCATCACGGCCGACATCGAAATGATCGAGATGGACCAGATCAACGCCGCCTACGACCGCATGCTCAAAAGCGACGTCAAATACCGCTTCGTAATAGACATGGCCACGCTATAAAAGCCCCCTCCGCCAGCCACCGCCCCATCCCGGGCGCCGCGGATCCGGCTCCGCCGGTCCGCCAGCGCCGCCCCTGGGGGAGCGGCCGCAGGCCGGAAGGGGGAGCCTTATTCAGCAGTGATCTTGCGTTCGCGGATCACCTTGCCCCAGGTGGCCGACTCGCTGGCGATGTAGCGGCCCAGTTCCTCGCGCGTGCCGGGCATAGGCGTCAGGCCGTGCTTGTCGAGCTGTTCGCGCACGGCGGGGTCGTTCAGCACCTTGACGATCTCGCGGTTCCAGCCGTCGAGGATGGGCGCCGGCGTCTTGCCCGGCGCGACGAAGGCATACCAGTTGGTGGCGCTGAAACCGGGGAAGCCCGATTCGGCCACGGTCGGCACGTTGGGCAGCGACGGCGCGCGTTGCAGGCCGGTGGTGGCCAGCGCGACCACCTTGCCCGACTCGATGTACGGCGCGGCCGTGGACGGCACCGCGTAGTAGGCGGCGATGCGGCCGGCCAGCAGGTCTACCATCGCCGGCGCGCCGCCCTTGTACGGTACGTGCACCAGTTCCACGCCGGCGCGCTGGTTGAACAGTTCGCCCGCCAGGTGCGAGGCCGAGCCGGCGCCGGTGGACGCGAAATCCAGGCTTTTCTTCTTCGCCAGGTCGATGAATTCGGCCAGCGTTTTCACGTTCAGGCCGGGATGGACCACCAGCACGTTGGGGAAATTCAGGCCCATCGTGATGGGCGCCAGGTCGCGCTCGGGATCGTAGGGCAGCTTCATCAGGTGCGGCGCGATCGACAGCGGGCCGATCGAGCCCAGCAGGATGACCGAGCCGTCGGCGGGCGCGTTGGCCACGTAGGCATGCGCGATGTTGCCGCCGGCGCCGGCGCGGTTCTCGACCACCACCGTCTGGCCGATGTTCTGGCTGAGCTGCTTGGCGATCAGGCGGGCCGCGGTGTCGGAACCGCCGCCGGGCGCGAAGCCGACCACCATCGTGACGGGCTTGTGGGGCGGGAAGTCTTGCGCGGAGGCAGCTTGGGTAGCGGCGGCGAGCAAGGTAAGGGCGGCCAGGCAGCCGCCGAAGGCGCGTGCGAGCATGAGTTCGTCTCCATCTGGGTTTGTGTCGTTTTTGGCAATCGTTACGCAGTTCGGGATGGACTGCAAGCGATTTCTCGGCGCGTCCGGCCGCTCATCGCGATGGGCCGTTCATGGATGGGCCGTTCAGGAAGACCTGCGTGCTGTACAGATCCGCGGGCAGCTTGCGCAAGACGGGCAGGCCGCCCGCCGGATCGGCCGGCTGGCGCGCGATCCAGGCGAGGAAGGCATCGGCGTCCAGCACGCCGGTATTGTGGCGGCGGGCCGCGGGCACGGCGGCCAACGTGGCGTGGCCATCGCCGCCGGTCGCGTCGAAGCCGGGCGCGACGGCCCGGTAGCGGCGGTCCGGATCCAGCGCCTCCCAGGCGCCGGTGGTTGCGTTGCGCACTTCGAGGCCGGTGGCGCGCCGGCCGCGCGGCTGCGAGGCGTCGACGCGCCAGCGCAGGCCGGCGGCATAGGGGTAGGGGCCGGTCGTGCCGCCCGGGCCGAATACCGCCTGCAAGGCGTCTTCGATCATGGCGTGCACCTCGGCGCCGCTCAGGTCCAGCTGCCATAGCGTGTCGCCGAAGGGCAGCACGCGCAGCACGTCGCCCGCCGTGATCCGCCCGCGCAGCGGCTCGCGCGCGCCGCCCGCGCCCTGTAGCGCGATGTCGGCGCCGCCGTATCGGGCGGCGACGGTGTCGAGATAGGCCTGAGCCGTCATCTGCTGGAGGTCGCCGCCGTGCGCGGCGACCTCCGTGTCGGTGTCGCAGGCCGTGCCGGTCGCCACGTAGCCCGGCGATTCCGGCCCGCCCGGCAGGCGCCGCAGGCACAACGCGTCGGGCGCCGTGGCCACGACCTGCCGCTCGAAAGCCTCGACCTTGTCGCGGAAGGGCCGCAGCACGGCCTCGGCGGCCGGGTCGGGGGCGATGATCTGCAGGAAGCCGCTGTTGGCGGCATCGGCCGCGAAGGCGGCGCGGTCGGCGGCGCCAGGCGCGCGGCCCGCCACGCGGAAATCGTCGCCGATCAGCACCTGGGGCGCACCGCCGCAACGGATCACGCGGCCGCCGTCGTCGAATGTCACCGCCAGTTCGCCCACCACGCGCGCGTACTGCCAGGCCTGAGCCAGGCAGGCGGTCTCGCCGTCGGCGTTACGCAGCGCTTCGGCATACGGGCCGGCGGGTCGGCCCACGCCGTAGTCGGCCAGCGCCGGCGGCCCCAGCAGCGTGTGGGAGTCGCCGCCCACGACGGCATCGACCTTGTGCAGGCGGGCGATCAATTCGCGGTCGCGGTCATGGCCCACGTGGCTCAGCACCACGACCTGGCGCACGCCGGCGGCCTCCAGCGCGTCGATGGCGCGCTGCGCGGCCACCGCCTCGTCTTCGAATTGCGTGTCGGCGTCGGGCTTGGAGGACGCCTTGGTCTTGCCGGCGATGGTCAGGCCCACCACGCCGATGCGCCGGCCGCCGCGTTCGAGCACGACCGATGGCAGTACGTAATCGGGCGCATGGACGGGATTCAGCGCCGAGCCGGCGCCGAAATGCACATTGGCGCTGAGCACCGGCGTGCGGCAGGCGCCGGCGTGCAGGCGGTCGATGAAGCCGCGCAGGCCGTCGTCGCCGCGGTCGAATTCGTGGTTGCCGAGCGTGAAGGCGTCGAAGCAGACGGTGTTCATCATGGCCGCGTCGGCCGCGCCCATGGGGCCGGCGCGGTCGAAATACGGCGTGCCGCTGAGCGCGTCGCCGGCGTGCAGCTTGATCACGTTGCGCCTGCCGCGCGCAAGCTTTGCGAACGCCGCCGTCACGCGCGGGAAGCCGCCGGCCTCGACCTGGACCGCCACGCGGGCGCCGGCCGCGTTGCGAAGCTGCAGCGTCGTCTGCACCGGCGCCAGGTGCGAGTGAGGATCGTTGATGTGCAGGATGGTCAGCGTGAATGGCCGGGCGCCTGCGTTCGGCAAGGTTGCGCGCGTATCGGCCCGGGGGCCTGGCGCCGTCGTCCCGAGGCCGGAACCGGGGCCGGCGCAGGCGGCCGGTACGGCGAGGGCGGCGGCGAGCGCCGCGGCCGTCCGCGCGGCGCGCGGGGACAGGCAACGTTCTGGCATCGGGGCATTCCGCAGGAAATAGCAGGCATCATCGGCCGGCCATATGACGGCGGCATGATGCGCTAGATCGTCAGCTGTACCG
Organism: Pigmentiphaga soli; assembly: GCF_039541095.1. Taxonomy (NCBI): domain Bacteria; kingdom Pseudomonadati; phylum Pseudomonadota; class Betaproteobacteria; order Burkholderiales; family Alcaligenaceae; genus Pigmentiphaga; species Pigmentiphaga soli. The sequence goes on along the minus strand of NZ_BAABFO010000003.1, from coordinate 201,503 downwards.
ATCCCACGCCGGGGAAGACCACGACGACTTCGTCGCCATGCCGCGCCGGGATGACGCCTGCCCAGCTGCCGGTGGTGACCACCGTGCCGGCCCGCAGCACGCCGCCGCCGCGGGTGGCATGACGCAGCCAGGCCGGCAGCAGCCAGGCCGGATCGCCCAGCGAATGGGTGCCGGTATGCGTGGTCGGCGCCGCGCGGCCGACACGGACCTCGCAGCTCTGGCTGGCCCAGTCGCGCGCCTGGAAAGGCACCCAGTCGCCCAGCGCCAGGCCGCCGTGCACCTGGCTGTCGGCCACCTTCAGCAGCGCCGGCGCGCGCAGGCCTTCGCGCCAGCGGCTGTCGACCACCTCGACCGCAACCGTCATGCCGGACAGCAATGCGACCGCCGCGCCGTAGTCCAGGCCGGCAGCCAGCGCGGCGTCGACGTCCTGGCCGATCTGCAGCGCGATCTCCGCTTCCACGGCGGGCTCGTGCAGCCCCAGGCCGGCGAACGAGGCGCCGTTGGAGCGGACGCCCGCCGGCGGCAGCGGCGTATGCGTCAGCGTTGCCGTGCGCGAGCCGCCACCCGATTTCCAATGCAGCGGCACGCCGTCGAACCATCCCAGCGCTTCGGCCACGCGCGCCTGCACCGCGAAGGCCTGATCGGAGGTCGTCAGGGCGTCGGCCCAGGGGGCGGCATCGGCCTGGCGGCCGGTCCGGCGCGCGTCGATCAAGACCTGGGCGACCTGGTCGATGGCGGAAGAGGGGGGCTGGCTCATTGCTGTCTCGTTATAGGAGTGATGGGTTCGCCATGATAGCCCGCTATGCGCCCTGCGCAAGCAAGGCGCACGGTCCGCCGGCGGCCGCGCTCAATCCGGCTGCGCGGCCGGCGGCTGCACGGTCAGATCGCTGGTCAATTCCCGGATCGCCGCCTCGTCCAGGGTTTCGCGGGCCAGCAGCGCCTGCGCGCAGCGTTCCAGCACCGCGCGGTTGCCGGCCAGGATGCCGCGGGCGAGGTCGAAGGCATCCATCACGATGGCGCGGACGGCTTCGTCGATCCGCGCCTTGGTGGACTCGGCCACCGGGCTGCCGCTGCCCGCCGCGTCCGGCACGTCCAGGAAGCGCGGCCGCGGCCGCTCGAAAGCCACGTAGCCCAGGCTTTCCTCCATGCCGAAGCGGGTAACCATGTCGCGCGCGATGTCGGTGGCGCGGGCGATGTCGTCGGCCGCGCCGCTGGTCAGTTCGCCGAACACCAGCTTCTCGGCCGCGCGGCCCCCCAGCAGCACGGCGATCCGGTTGCGCAGCTCGCCGCGCGTCATCAGGTAGCGGTCTTCGGTGGGGCGCTGCAGCGTGTAGCCCAGCGCGCCGATGCCGCGCGGGATGATGGAGACCTTGTGCACCGTGTCGCTGCCGGGCAGGCTCAGCGCCACCAATGCGTGGCCCATCTCGTGGTAGGCCACGGTGCGGCGCTCGTGTTCGTTGAGCACGCGGCTTTTCTTCTCCAGTCCGGCCACCAGGCGCTCCACGGCGCGGGTGAAGTCTTCCAGCGCGACCGACCCTGCGTTGCGGCGGGTGGCGGCCAGCGCGGCCTCGTTGACCAGGTTGGCCAGGTCGGCGCCCGAGAACCCGGGCGTCAGCGCGGCGACCTGTTCCAGATCCGTATCGGGCGCCAGGCGGACCTTGCGCACGTGCACACGCAGGATGTCCAGCCGGCCTTTCTTGTCGGGCCGGTCGACCAGCACCTGGCGGTCGAAGCGGCCGGCGCGCAGCAGCGCGGGGTCGAGGATCTCTGGACGGTTGGTGGCCGACAGGATGGTCAGGCCGACGGAAGCGTCGAAGCCGTCCATCTCGGTCAACAGCTGGTTCAGCGTCTGTTCGCGCTCGTCGTGCCCCAGCGCGGGGCCGACGCCGCGCGCGCGGCCGAGCGCGTCCAGTTCGTCGATGAAGATGATGGCCGGCGCCTTGGCGCGCGCCTGCTCGAACAGGTCGCGCACGCGCGCCGCGCCCACGCCTACGAACATCTCCACGAATTCGGAGCCCGAGATGGAGAAGAACGGCACGCCGGCCTCGCCGGCCACCGCGCGCGCCAGCAGGGTCTTGCCGGTGCCGGGCGGGCCCACCAGCAGCACGCCCTTGGGCGTGCGCGCGCCCAGCCGGCCGTAGGACTGGGGGTCCTTCAGGAAATCGACCACCTCGCGCAGTTCGTCTTTGGCTTCGTCGACGCCGGCCACGTCGGCAAAGGTGACGCCGGTGTCTTTTTCCACGTAGACCTTGGCCCGGCTCTTGCCGAGCGGCATGAAGCCGCCCAGGCCCTGGCGATCGGCGAAGCGGCGGAACAGGAAGAACCAGACGGCAAAGAAGGCCACCGCCGGCAGCACCCACGACAGCACGTCGCGCAGCAAGGTGCTTTCCACCACGCGGGTGTAGGTCACGCCGTAGCGCGACAGCATCTCGGCCGTCTGCGGATCCACGCGGGTGGCCACCAGCGTGGTCTTGCCTTTTTCGTCCGGCGTCTTCAGGCGCCCGGTGATCGTGGTCTCGCCCACGAAGACTTCGCCGATCCGGCCCGCGGCCAGGGCCTGTTCGAATTCGCTGTACGGCACCGGTTCGACCGTGCGGCTGGTCTGCCACCAGCTTTGCAGCAGCGTGACGAACAGCACGGCCACGATCCAGTAGCCGACATTCCAGTGGACTTGCTTCTGAGCCATGATTCCCCCGTTTGGATCCGTCTCGTCCGGCGCAGGCCGGCTCCGTCATTGTTCCGTGTTATCGGTCCGCGCGGAAGACTGGGGCGCGCCGGATACCGCTGCCGCGTCAAGGAAGGGTCGGAAACGGCGCTGCCGGCGCGGAGCGCGTAAAGTTCGGTCTTCTGGACATTGCAGGATGCAGGGAGCAGGAAATGAAGATCGGGGTCATGGGCGCCGGCGCGGTCGGGTGCTATTACGGCGGCATGCTGGCCCGCGCCGGGCACGAGGTGGTACTGATCGGCCGGCCGGCGCACGTCGACGCGATGCGGCATGCCGGCCTGCTGTTGGAAACGCAATCGTTCACCGAACGCGTGCCTGTGGCCGCCAGCGTCGACCCGGCGGCCGTGGCGGGCGCCGGGCTGGTGCTGTTCTGCGTCAAGTCCGCCGATACCGCCGACGCCGGGGCGCAGATCGCGCCGCACCTGCCGCCGGACGCAGTGGTGCTGAGCCTGCAGAACGGGGTGGACAACACCGAGCGTCTGCAGGCCTTGCTGCCCCAGGCGGTGGTGCCCGCGGTGGTATACGTGGCCACCGAGATGGCGGGCCCCGGCCACGTCAAGCACAACGGGCGCGGCGAACTGGTGATCGGGCCCGCCGCGCGCGGCGGCGACATCGCCCGCCTGCTGCAGGACGCCGGCATCCCGACGCGGGTATCGGCCAACGCCATCGGGGAGCTGTGGGCCAAGCTGATCCTGAACTGTGCCTACAACGCGCTGTCGGCCATCGCGCGCCTGCCCTACGGCGAACTGGTCGCATACGCCGGGGTCAAGGAAGTGATGCGCGACGTGGTGGCCGAGTGCCTGGCCGTGGCCCGGGGCGCCGGCGTATCCGTGCCCGGCGACGTGGACGAGGCGGTGCGGCTGATCGCGGCGACGATGCCGGCGCAGTTCTCGTCGACCGCGCAGGACATGGCGCGCGGCCGGCGCAGCGAGATCGATCATTTGAACGGGTACGTGGTGCGCAAGGGCGCCGAACTGGGCGTGGCCACGCCCGCGAACCGGGTGCTGCACACCATCGTGGGCCTGCTGGAGGCACGGATCGGCGCCCCGCCCGGAGGTTGAGTCCCGGCCTCTCCTTGCGGCCTGCCGCGCCGGTTGCGTGATTATTCCTGGCGCCCCGTCAGTTTTTGTCAATTGCCGCCCGCCGATCGCCGTCCCAGACTAGGCAGCGCAGCGCCGCGACGACGGCGCAAGAACGACAAGGAGACGCCCATGATCCCGACCGCCGGCGGCCGCATCGCCGTGGCCTGCGCCGTTTCGTCCTGCTGCGCGTGGCTCGCGCCCTCGATGGCGGCCGAGCCCCCGCTCAAGCTGATCGTGCCTTACGTGCCGGGCGGCGCGGTGGATGGCACCGCGCGCATCATCGCCACCGAAATGTCGAACGCGACCGGCCGCAACGTCGTGGTCGAGAACCGGCCCGGAGCCTCGGGCATGATCGCCGCCGAGTACCTGAAGCGTTCGCCGCCCGACGGCAGCACGCTGCTGATCGACACGCCCGCGATCTCGATGAACCCCAGCGTGTTCCGCAAGCCGCTGTATGCGCCGGCCGACGTCGTGCCGGTGGCGCAGATCATGAGCATGCCTTACCTGATCGCGGTGGCGCCCGGGCTGCAGGTGCAGTCGTACCAGGACCTGGTCCAGCGCCTGAAGCGCGCGCCGGGATCGATGAACGCGGCCTCGTCGGGCACTTCCAGCCGCCTGTTCGCCGAGCTGTTCCGCCTGCAGACCGGCACCGAATTCGTCAACGTCAACTATTCCGGCGCGCCGCCGGCGATTCTGTCGGTGATGAAGAACGAATCGCAGCTGACCGCGATGGATCTGGCCAACATTTCCTCGCTGGTGGCGTCGGGCAAGCTCAAGGGCATCCTGGTCAGCGGCCGCGAGCGGGCGCCGAGCCTGCCCGACGTGCCGAGCGCGGTGGAAGTGGGGCTGCCGGGCTACGACGTCACGACGTGGTACGGCATCTTCGCGCCGGGCGGGACGCCGCCGGCCGTGATCGACAAATTGAACGGCGAGATCCGCGCCGCGATCCGCACCAAGGCGGTAACCGGGTTCCTGAAGGTGCGCGACGGCATGCCGGTGGACCAGCCGGCCTCGGCGTTCGCCGCCTTCTTCAACAACGAGGTGGCGCGCTGGCGCGACGTGGTGCGCGAAGCCAGGATCCAACAGGAGTGAGGCGGCCGCGGCCGGGACCGGCTGGCCGCGGCCGGCTGCGCCCGAAGCGGCCGGCGCCGCGCTTCAGTTGGCGGCCTGGCCCCGCATGATGGCCAGCGCGGCGGCCGCGGCGCTGGCCACGTGGCGGCGCGCGGCTTCGCGGGCCGCCGCGGGATCGCGCGCCAGCACCGCCTCCACCAGCTCGTTCAGCTCGCGGATGCTTTCGCGGGCGCGGCCCTGCTGCTGCAGCGACGTGGCGCGCAGCACCACGATGCGGCCGTTGAGCAGGCTCAGCACCTGCGCCAGGATGGCATTGCCGCTGCCGCGCAGCAGGCAGGCGTAGAACTCGTTCTTGGCGTTCAGGCGCACGGCCGGGTCTTTGTTGGAGAAGCTGGCGGTGAGCTGGCGCAGCGCCTTCTTCAGCGCCTTCTGCTCTTCGGCCGAGGCCAGCGTGGCGAACAGCTCGGCCGCCAGGCCTTCGAGTTCGCGGCGCACCTGGTAGATGTATTCGGCCTGTTCCGGCGTGAGGCGGGCGACGAAGGGGCCGCGGTGCGGCACGACGTCGATCAGCCCCTCGGACTCCAGCTGGCGCAGCGCCTCGCGCACCAGGGTGCGGCTGACGCCCGTCATTTCGCACAGCGCTTTTTCGGTCAGGCGCTGGCCGGCCTGCAGGTGGCCGAGCGCGATCGCATTGCGGATGCTTTCGACGACGCTGTGACGCAAGGGGGCGGCGATGCGCGTGACCCGGAGATCCGGGTCGAGTTGGGCCGGCGAGGCGGTCAGGTCGGACATGGACAAGAAGGGGCGTGGAGGGTGGGGCTTGCGGCCCGGCGAAGGGCCTGCTCCGTTGAATTCTGGAATATCACGGGAATCGTATCCTACAATAATGCGATCCGTTTTCACGCACGCAAGGCCAGACAGCATGTCCCAATCCGAAACCGGCGCGGTCAGCGGCGCCCTCGCGCGCTTCGTCGCCGCCACCCGCTGGGAAGACATTCCGCCGGCGGTACGCCACGAAGCCAAGCGCTCGCTGGTCAATTTCTTCGCGGTGGCGCTGGCCGGCTGCCGCGACCGCACGCTGGACCTGGCCACCGGCGTGTACAAGCGCTTCTCCGCCGGCGAACAGGCCACCGTGATCGGCCGCCGCGAACGCTGCGACATCCTCACCGCGGCGGCGTTGAACGCCGCCAGCGCCAACGTCTTCGATTTCGACGACACCCACATCCCCACCATCGCCCACCCCACGGCGCCGGTCGCGCCGGCGCTGCTGGCGCTGGCCGAAACCCAGCCGATGTCGGGCCGCGATTTCCTGCTGGCCTTCATCCTCGGCGTCGAGGCCGAGTGCCGCATCGCCAACGCGGTGTCGCCGTCGCACTATGCGCGCGGCTGGCACATCACTTCCACCTGCGGCGTGTTCGGTTCGGCGCTTGCCGCGGGCAAGATCTTCGGGCTGGAGCCGCGCGCGCTGGTATGGGCGCTGGGCTCGGCCTCCAGCCAGGCCGGCGGCCTGGTCGAAACCCTGGGCACCATGGCCAAGAGCGTGGGCGTGGGCAACGCGGCGCGCAACGGCCTGCTGTCGGCGCTGCTGGCCAGGGAAGGCTTCGACGGCCCGGACGCGCCGCTGGAAGGCGTGCGCGGCTTCCTGAACGTCACCAGCGAGCGCGCCCGGCCCGACGAGGTCGACGGCGCGCTGGGCCAGCGCTGGGAAATCCTCGCCAACACCTACAAGCCCTATCCCTGCGGCGTGGTGCTGAACCCGGTCATCGAAGCCTGCCTGGAACTGGCCCGCCGGCCCGAACTGGCGGGCGCCGCCGGCCGCATCGAAGACATCGAGATCACCGGCCATTCGCTGCTGCGCCAGCGCACCGACCGCCCCGGCGTGCGCACCGGCCGCGAAGCGCAGGTCAGCGCGCAGCACGCGGTGGCGGTGTCGCTGGTGCGCGGCAAGGCCGGGCTGCCGGAATTCACCGACCAAGCCGTCGCGGATCCGGCCCTGCGCGCGCTGGGCGCCAAGGTGCGCTTCCGCGACGACGACAGCTTCGCGGTGGAAGCGGCGCGGGTGGCCGTCCGGCTGGCGGGCGCCGAGCCCATCGTGGTGTCGATCGAGGCCGCGCGCGGCGGACCGAAGCGGCCGCTGTCCGATGCCGACCTCGAAGCCAAGCTGCGCGAACTGTGCCGCGGCGGCGGCTCGGGGGTCGAGCCGGAGGCCCTGATCCAGGCGGTCTGGGCACTGGACGAGCGCGACGACGTCGGCTCGCTGATGAAGCTGGCCGCCGGGGTCAATTGAGCGCAAAGCGGCGGGCCGCCCGGGAGCCCGTCCGCGGCGGCCGCAAACGCCGAAGGGCCGGTACGCAGACCGGCCCTTCGTTCATGGCGCAGCGATGCGCGCCGGGCGAGGCCCGGCGCCAGGCTCATTCGCCGGTGATGGCAAAGCCCATCGTGCGGCAGTGGTAGTACAGCCCGCCGTCCTGCACGATCAGCACGATCGAATCCTGGTCGGATTCGTTGTGATGCGTGTGCGAGGCGCCGGCCGGCGTGACGAAGGTGGCGTAGGGCGACCAGTCCACGCGCTTGCCATCCACCAGCGAAAACGCCTTCTCGCCCCGCAGCACCAGGCTGACGGCCACCGAGTTGTGGCGGTGGGGAATCTGGTGGTCGTGCGGCGGCACCGCGTTGAGCGCCAGCGTCAGCGACGGCGCGATGCGGTTGTAGGCCGAGCCTTCCGAACCGAACATGATGGCCATCGATTTCATGCCGCTCTTCATCACGTGCTGGCGGACGTCGATCAGCGCCTTCATCATTTCCGGCCCGCGATAGTGCACCGCCTTGATCGGCGACGCCTCGACCGGCGGCGGCAGGGCGCTTTCATAAGCCAGCTGCGGCTGGTTGGTCACGCGCCAGAGCACCGCGTTGCCGTCGCCGGTGGCGGTGTGCCGCTCCTGGCTGCCGCCCGGCAGCAGCATCGCGTCGCCCGCCTGCCAGTCGATGCGTTCGCCGTCGCCCCACTCAGTGCTGCCGGCACCGCGGATGACGTAGAACACCTCGGCGCTGCCGCCCGAGCTCAGCGTCAGCGGCTGGCCGGGCGCCAGTCGCACGTAGGAAGCGAGCAGCAGCGGCGTGGTCGACGGCGTGCGGGCGGCGATCTCGGCGCTCTGGTCGCACAGGATGTGCGCCGAGCCGCCGGGCCCCAGCGCCTGGTCGCGCTCGGCCAGGAAGATATGGGCCGGTACGGGAGGCAGGGCCTGATTGAAGCCCTGGTCGAGCGTCAAGTAGCGGCCGCGCTCGGCGTAGGGAGACAGAACCGTGTTTTCCATGGACGTATCCTGCGATGTTGCGTGGACTGCGAAATCAATCGACCTTGATGTTGGCCAGCTTCGTGAACTTGATCCACTTGGCGATCTCGGCCGACACGAATTCCTTGTACGACGCGGCGGTGCCGCCGATCGGCTGGAAGCCCAGCTCGTTGAGCTGCTTCTGCACCTGCGCGTCCTTCAACTGGCGGTTGAAGCCGTCGTTCAGCGTTGCCACCACGTTGTCGGGCGTGCCCTTGGGGGCCACGATGCCGAACGACACGAAGGAATCGACCGAGGGATAGCCCAGTTCGGCGAAGGTCGGGACGTCGGGCATTTCGGGCAGCCGGGTCGAGCCGGTTACCGCCAGCGCCTTCAGCCTGCCGGACTTCACGTAGCTCTGGCAAGTGGACAGCACGGTCATCGCCATCTGGGTTTCGCCGGCCACCAGCGCCGCGATCGACGGCGCGCCGCCCTTGTACGGCACGTGGACCACGTCGATGCCGGCGGCGTACTTGAACTGTTCGCCGGCCAGGTGCAGCGGGCTGCCGTTGCCGGCCGAGCCGTAGTTCAGGCCGCCCGGCTTGGACTTGGCCAGCGCGATCAGCTCTTTCAGCGAATTGGCCTTCACGCTCGGGTTGACGGCCAGGATGATGGGCATCTTGGCCAGCAGGATGACCGGCGCGAAATCCTTTTGCGTGTCGTAGGGGATGCGGTCGGGCACCAGCGCCGGGTTGATCACGAACGCGCTGTCCATGGCGCCGATCGTATAGCCGTCGGGCGCCGCGTTGGCCACCGTGCCGGTGCCGATGATGGCGCCGCCGCCGGGCCGGTTGTCGACCACGAAGGGCTGGCCGAAGCTTTTTTCCATGTCTTTGGTGACCACGCGTGCGACCACGTCGGAAGCGCCGCCGGGCGCATACGGGACGATGGTGCGGACCGGCCGTTCGGGGTAGCCGGCGGCCAGCGCGGCGGCCGCGCTGCAGGCGAGGGCGAGGCCGAGCGCCGCTTTCTGGATGGATCTGTACATGCTGCGTGTCTCCTGGAACTTCAACGATGCCGTGCGGGCCGGCAAGGGTAAGGCGCCGCCGCCCGCCCCTCGGGCGGCGGTCAAGCCCTCCATGATAACCCATAATACAATATGGCAATCCGCTCGCTCAGCGGCGTCCAGGAGCCGCGCGGGCTACATCGATGCTTCCAGCAAAGCCCGATAGTCGCCGGCATCGGCCGGCCGGGGATTGGTCTTGTGGCAGTGGTCGGCCAGCGCGCCGGCCGCCACGCGATCGAACCAAGCGGGGGCCACGCCGAGGTCGGCCAGGCCCGCGGGCAGGCCCAGGCGCGCGTTCAGGTCCCGGATGGCCGGGCCCAGGTCGCTGCCTGCCTCCAGGCCCACGGCGCGCGCCATTCGTTCCAGCCGCCGTTCGCCGCGCACGGACGGGGCCTCGGCATTGAAGGCCACCACCGCAGGCAGCAGCACCGCGTTCAACGTGCCGTGATGCAGCGTCGGGTCGACGCCGGCCAGGCTGTGGCTGAGCGAATGGACGCAGCCCAGGCCTTTCTGGAAGGCGAGGGCGCCTTGCATCGAGGCGCTCATCAACTGTCGTCGCGCCTCGCGGTCGCCGCCGTCGCGCACGGCGCGTTCGATGTGGCCCCAGGCCCGTTCCAGGCCGTCGAGCGCGATGCCGTCGGCGGGCGGGTTGAAGGCCGGCGCCAGGAAAGCCTCCATGCAGTGCGCGATGGCGTCCATGCCGGTGGCGGCGGTCAGCGTCTTCGGCAGCCCGAGGGTGAGCTCGGGGTCGCACAGGGCCGCGCGCGGCACCAGGTGCCAGGAGTGAAAACCCAGCTTGCGGCCGTCGTCGACGATCAGGATGGCGCCGCGCGCCACCTCGCTGCCGGTGCCGCTGGTGGTGGGCACCGCGATCAGCGGCGCGACGGCGTCGGTGATGCGGTCCGAGCCGCCTTCGATGGTGGCGTAGCGCGCCAGCGGCCCGGCGTGCCGGGCGGCGATCGCCACGCCCTTGGCGCAATCGATGGCCGAGCCGCCGCCGACCGCGACCAGCCCGTCGCAGCGGCCGGCACGGTAGAGCGCGGCCGCGGCGCGGACGGCGGCCTCGGTGGGATTGGACGGCGTGCGGTCGAACACCGTGGCCGGCAGGCCGGGAATCGCCGCCAGCGCACGGTCGACGATGCCCGCCGCCTTGACGCCCGGGTCGGTCACGATCAGCGGGCGGGAGATGCCAGCCCGCCTGCATTCGCTGGCCAGCAACGCCAGGGCGCCGAATTCGAACTGGATCTGCGTCACGTAGTTGATGAGGGCCATGCCGGACACTCCTGTCTGGGCGGTCTGCGCCTAGGCCATGCGGACCGCGATCTTGCCCACCGCATGCCGCTCGCCGAGCGCCCGCAGCGCATCGACCACGCGTTCGAACGGGAATTGCGCGCCGACCTGCGGGCGCAGCAGGCCGGCCTCGTACAGTTCGCACAGCCGGCGCAGGTTGGCGGCGGCCAGCTCCGGCGTGCGTTCCAGGAACAGCCGGTAGCTGACCCCGACCACCCGGGCCTGCTTGAGCAGTACCAGGTTGCCCTTGATCATCGGGATGGCGCCGCTGGCGTAGCCGGCGATCAGCAGCCGGCCGTACGGGGCCACGGCCCGCAGCGCCGGTTCGGTCGCGTCGCCGCCGACCACGTCCAGCACCACGTCGGCGCCCCGGCCGCCGGTGGCGCGCCGGAGCCTGTCGGCCAGTCCCTCCGGGGCGCCATCGACGGCAAGATCGGCGCCGGCCGCCAGGCAGGCGTCGCGGCGCGCGGCGCTGCCCGCGGCGGCCACCACCGTGGCGCCGAAGGCCTTGGCGATCTGGATCGCGCACAGGCCGATGCCGCCGGCCGCGCCCAGCACCGCCACGGCTTGGCCTGCCGCCAGGCCGCCGCAGTCGACCAGGCCGTGGTACGCCGTGCTGTAGACCAGCACGAAACCGGCGGCCTGCGCGTCGTCCATGCCGGCGGGCACCCGCTCGACGCGGCGGCGCGGCACCACGACCTGCTCGGCGTAGCAGCCCTGGCCGGCGTAGGTCATGACGCGTTCGCCGGGCCGCAGGTCGGAGACGTCGGCGCCCGTTTCCATGACGGTCCCCATGGCCTCGATGCCGGGCACGAACGGCAGCTCGGGCCTGACCTGGTATTTGCCGGCGGGCATCAGCACGTCGGGCGGGTTGACCGACGCCGCGCGGACGGCGATGCGCACGTCGCCGTCGCCCAGCGGCGGCGGGGCGATGTCCTCGATGGCCAGCGCTTCCAGCGGGCCATACCGGCGGCAGACGAGGGCCTTCATGCGGATACTCCGGAAGCGTGCGTCATGCGCCGGGCCGCCCGCGGCGGAACCCTTGCAGCGAGCCGGCGTGCATCACGCGGCCGCCGAGCGGACGGCCGATGATGCGTTCGGCCAGCTGCGCCGCTTCGATCAGCGCCTCCAGGTCGATGCCGGTCTCGATGCCGAGCTCGTGGCACAGGAAGACCATGTCTTCGGTGCAGATGTTGCCGGCCGCCTGGGTGCTGTGGCCGCAGAACGGGCAACCGCCCAGGCCGGCCACCGAGCTGTCGAACAGGTCGATTCCCATCTGCAGCGCGGCGTGGAAATTGGCCGCGCCCAGGCCGCGCGTGTCGTGCAGGTGCAGGCCGACGCGCACGTCGGGCAGCACCGATTTCACCGCATCGACCCGGCGCCGCACGCTGTCGGGATTGGCCCAGCCCACCGTGTCGCACAGATAGAGCTTGGGGATCGCCACGCCCGGTTCCGTGTTCAGCGCCGCGATCCAGCGCGCCAGTTCCGTCACCTTGGCGACCGGGATCTCGCCTTCGAAGTTGCAGCCGAATGCGGTCATGATGTAGGCGGCGTCCAGCGGCACGCCGGCCTCTTCGTAGCGGGGGATCCAGTCGCGCTGGGCTTCCCGCATCTCGGCCGCCGAACAGTTGTTGTTCATCCTGCTGAAGGCGTCGGAGGTGTAGAAATTGAGGCTGCCGGTGAGCGTGATGTGGGCCGCCTCGCGCGCGCGCTCGAAGCCGCGGGCGTTGAGCCACAGCCCCGTGTACTTCACCCCCGGCCGCGGCGTCAGGCTGGCGAACAGCGCCTCGGCGTCGGCCATCTGCGGCACCTTGCCGGGATGCACGAACGAGGCCACCTGGATCTGCGGCAGCCCGGCCAGGGCCAGCGCGTCGACCAGGGCGGCGCGCTGTTCGAGCGGGAACCGGCCGCGCTCGAACTGGAAGCCCTCGCGCGGGCCTTCCTCGTGGAATTCGACGAACTTCGGTAGCGATGTCATGCGGGCCTCACTGCGGTTCGATGCCGGCCAGCGAAATGACGCGGCCCCACTTGCCGTGCTCGGCCATCTGGAACTGCATCAGCTGGCCGGGCGTCATCGGCATCGGGTCGACGGCGATGGTCTTGAAGAACTCCAGCGCCTTGGGCGTGGCGATGGCCTTGGCGATCGAGGCGTTGAGCCGGTCGACGATGTCCCGCGGCGTCTTCGACGGCGCCCAGGCGGCAACCCACCAGGTCAGGTCGTAGCCCGGCACGCCGGCCTCTTCCATGGTCGGCACGTCGGGCAGCACGGCCACGCGGCGCTTGCCGGAGATGGCCAGCGGGCGCAGCTTGCCGCCCTTGACCATGGGCACGGCGGTGGCCATGTCGGCGAACATCACGTCGATCTGGCCGCCGACCAGATCGGTGGTGGCCTGCGGATTGGTCTTGTACGGCACGCTCATGATCCGTACCTTGGCCAGCTGGTTGTACAGCTCCATCGCGACCCGGGTGGACGAACTGGCCCAGCCGAAGGTCAGCTTGCCAGGCTTGTCGCGGGCCGCCGCGGTCAGGTCCGCCACGCTCTTGATGGGGGAGTCGGCGCGCACCACCATCATGATCGGGCCGACGGCGATGCCGTTGATCGGCGCGAAATCGTGCACGTAGTCGTACGGCACTTTCACGTACAGGCTCTGGTTGGCGGCATGGGTGGAGTTGGTGCCGATGAACAGGGTGTAGCCGTCGGGCGCCGATTTGGCGACGAAGTCGGCGCCGATCATGCCGCTCGCGCCGGGCTTGGTCTCTACCACGACCGGCTGTTTCAGGTCGCCCGTCATCTCGTCGGCCACCACGCGCGCGATGGCGTCGATGATGCCGGCGCAGCAGGCCACCAGCCGCACCGGCTTGGCCGGCCAGGCCTCGTCCGCCTGCGCGGCGCCCGCCAGCGCCGCGCAGCCCAGTAGTACAGCGATCAACCGCGTTCCGTTCCGAATCGAAAGTGTCCGCACGTCTGTCTCCTGTCTGGTGATTGGCGATCGGGCGGCTTCGGATGTGTCAGGAGCCTGTCCAGACCGGCTTTCTTTTTTCGCGGAAGGCCAGCAGGCCCTCGCGCGCATCCTTCGTCATCGATACCAGTCCGATCTGGCTCTCGGTGAACGAAATGGATTCTTCGAACGACATGGCCTCGATGCGCCGCATGGCGTAGCGGCCGCGGCGGATGGCGGCGGGCGACTTGTCGGCCAGGCGGCCGACCAGCCAGTCGACCCTGGCGTCGAGTTCCTGCGCCGGCGCCAGGTGGTTCACCAGGCCGATGGCCTGGGCCTGGCGGGCGTCGACCGGCTCGCCGGTCAGGCACAGTTCGTACAGCGCGCGCGACGGCACGATGCGCTGCAGGCAGGACAGCACCTGCATCGGGAACACGCCGACCTTGACCTCGGGCAGCCCGAAGATGGCGTGCTCGGCCGCCACCGCCATGTCGCACATGGCCAGCAGCCCCATGCCGCCGGCCATGCAGGCGCCGTTGACGCGCGCCACCAGCGGCACGGTGGCCGCGTGCGCGGCGCGCAGCAGGTTGGCGAAGGGAAGGCTGGGGGTGGCGTAGTCGAATTCGAAGGAGGTGCCGGTCTGCAGGTCGGCGCCGGCGCAGAAGGCCTTGTCGCCGGCGCCGGTGACGACCGCCACGCGCACCGCGGGGTCGCGGCCGGCTTGCGCCAGGGCATCGGCGATGCCCAGGATGACCGGCTCGGTCATGGCGTTGCGCCGCGCCGGCCGGTCGATGGTGATCCACAGCGCGTTGCCACGCGTCTCGACGATCAGTTCTTTCATGACGGTTCGCTGCCTCCGGAGTCGTCCTTCCACGTGAATGCGTATTGGCCGCCCACCCGCCGCCGGTGCGCCAGCCCGACCACGGTCGACTGCCGCAGGCTGCCCGGCACGCCGCGCAGGCTGGTCAGCAGCAGCTTGCGCAGATGGGCGTGGTCGCGCACGCGCACGGTCAGGAACAGCTGGAATTCACCGGTGGTCCAGTTGGCGACCTCCACCTCCGGAATCGCCATGCAGTAGTCGAGCGTGGCGTCGACGTCCTGCCGGATGTCGATCTCGATCCATACGAAGGCATTGACGCCGAAGCCCGCCACCTCGTGGTTGACCTCCACCCGGTAGCCCTGAATCACGCCGTTCTCTTCCAGGCGCTTGATGCGGTCTATCACCTGGCCGGCCGAGACGCCCATCTCGCGCGCGATCGACCGCGCCGACAGCCTGGCGTTGGCGCCCAGGTGCGACAGGATGTGGCGGTCGACCGGATCCAGCGGAAATACGGTGACGGGCCGGACAGCCCCGGAGACGTTCTGTTCTTCCATTACGTGGCCTTTGCTTCGGTTGAGCCGGTGCGAACCAGCAGCGTGTAGACGAAGCTCATGACGGCCGTGCCGTCCTGCTTCGCCACCCCGATGTCGAGTTCGACGATGCCCTTGGCCGGGTCCGAAGCCAGCCGTTTGGATTTCACCGTCGCGACGGCCGTAATGGTATCGCCCCCATATACGGGGGCGCGGGCGGCGACCTTGTCGACGCCGAGGAAGGCGAGCGTGACGCCGCTGTACACCAGCGTGGCGCTCAGCAGCCCGATGGCATAGGCCACGATGACCGGCCCGGGCAGGATGATGCCGGCGAACGGCGTGTTCGCCTTCACCCATTCCGCGTTGGTGTGCAGCGGCTGGTGCCAGCCGGTGGTCAGCGCGGTGACCATGACGATTTCGGCATCGGTGACGGTGCGGCCGAAACCCTGGATGCGCTGGCCGACGACGATGTCGTCGTAGCCGCGCCAGGGCAGGGGGCGGTCGGTCATCGATGCGTCGGCGGCCATGGAGGTCAGTCTCCTTCGGATGCGGGGGCGTGTTGCCAGGCGTGGCCGGCGGCCAGCAGCGCGGCGATGTCGGATGGCGCCAGTCCCAGTTCGCGCAGGACTTCGGCGGTATGCTCGCCGCGCAGCGGCGGCGCCTGGTGGCGCTCGCGCATGACGTCGCGCAGCGGCATCGAGGTGGCGCGGATCGCGCCGTAGCGGGGATGCTCCAGGTGCAGCAGCATGTCGCGCGCCGCCGTGTGCGGATGCTCCAGCGCGGCGCCGATGTCGTTGACCGGGGCGCAGGGCACGTCGGCCGCGCCCAGCCGCTCGACCAGCTCGGCCACCGCCAGGCGCGCGATGGCCGGCCGCACGGCCGCGTACACCCGTTCGCGCTGGGCCGCGCGGCCCTGCAGCGTGCGCAATGCCGGATCGGCGCCCAGTTCGTCCAGGCCCAGCGCCTGGCACAGGCCGGCCCAGTTGGCGTCGGTCATGACCGCGATGGCGATCTCGCCGTCGGCCGCTTCGAAAGTGCCGTAGGGAACGGTGAAATAGTGCCCGGAGCCGGCCCGCTCGGGTTGCCGGCCGGTGGCGTTGAAGTAGCCGCCGTGGTTGGCCAGCAGGGTGAGCAGCGAGTCGTACATCGCCACGTCGATGAACTGGCCGGCGCCGGTGTCGCGCCGGCGGTGCAGGGCGGCCAGGATGCCGATCGCCGCGAACAGCGACGACGCGGTGTCGCCGATCGGCACGCCGATCTTCAGCGGCGCGGCGTCGGCCGTGCCGTTGGCGCTCATGATGCCCGAATAGGCCTGGGCGATCAGGTCCAGGCTGCGCTTGTGGGCCAGCGGGCCGGTCTGGCCGAAGCCGCTGATGCTGCAATAGACCGCCGCCGGATTGATGGCGCGGACGTCTTCGTAGCCCAGGCCCAGGCGCCGCATGACGCCGGGCGCGAAGTTCTCGATCACGACGTCGGCATCGCGCAGCAGCGCCAGCGCGACGTTCCTGCCGGCCGCGCTCTTCAGGTCGAGCGCGATGCTGCGCTTGTTGCGGTTGAACGTGACGAAGTAGTGGCTCTGGCCGTTCTTCATCGGCGCCATGTCGCGGCCGATATCGCCGCGGTCGATGCCTTCGATCTTGACCACCGAGGCGCCCAGGTCGCCCAGCACCTGGGTCGCGAACGGCCCGGCGATGACGTGCGTGAAATCCACCACGCGGATGCCATGCAGCGGGGCCGCGTCCGCCGCGGCGCCGTCCTGCCGTGCGCTCATGCGCCGTCTCCTCCGGACGATTGTTCGGCAATCGAATGTATGGTCGTTCGATTGTCTTTATCGTCATCGTTATGTGGAACGTATGTCCACTATACATATAATTTTATGGACATATGTAGATGAAAACCCTGATTTGATGGACAATGGCGGCACCGCGCCGTGGACCGCCGGCGCATCGGCATCGCCCGCCAGGAGACACGCATGCAGCGCGCCGCCCCGCAGCCCCGCCACGCCTATCGGTGGTATCGCGTGATTCCCACGCAGTGGAGGGACAACGACGTCTATGGCCACGTCAACAACGCCGTCCACTACACCTGGTTCGATACCGTGGTGAACGGCTGGCTGGTCGCCAACGGGCTGCTCGACATTGGCGGCGGGGCGGTGGCCGGGCTGGTGGTCAGCAGCGCCTGCCAGTACTTCGGCGAGGCGGCCTTTCCCGACGACATCCACTGCGGCCTGCGCGTGGCGAGGATCGGCACCACCAGCATCACCTACGAAATCGGCCTGTTCCGCAACGAGGCGGCGCTGTCGTTCGCCGCCGGCACCTTCGTCCATGCCTACGTCGACCGCGAGAGCCGCCGTCCGGTGCCGCTGCCCGCCGCGCTGCGGACGGCCGCCGGCCGGCTGCTGGCGGCCGGCGACGGCCCGCAGCCATGACACGACCACCAGGAGGAGACACCATGAAGAAAGTCATCATCACCTGCGCCGTCACGGGCTCCATTCACACCCCCTCGATGTCGCCGCATCTGCCCGTCACGCCGGACGAGATCGCCCGGGACGCCATCGCGGCGGCGCAGGCCGGCGCGGCCATCGTGCACCTGCACGCGCGCGATCCGGCCGACGGCCGGCCGTCGCAGGACGTGGCCCTGTTCCGCGAATTCCTGCCGCGCATCAAGGCGGCCTGCGACGCGGTGCTCAACCTGACCACCGGCGGCGCATCCACCATGTCGGTGGAAGAGCGCCTGCAGCCGGCGCTGCAGCTGCGGCCCGAGGTCGCCTCGCTCAACATGGGCAGCATGAACTTCGGGCTGTACGAAATGCTGGGCCGCTTCAAGGAATTCCGCCACGATTGGGAGCGGCCCTACCTGGCCGACAGCGACGACCGGATCTTCCGCAATACCTTCCGCGACATCGCCTACATCCTGGAATCGTGCAGCGCCAACGGCACCCGCTTCGAGGTCGAGTGCTACGACGTCGGCCACCTGTACACCGCCGCGCACTTCCTGGACCGCGGGCTGCTGCGGCCGCCGCTGCTGATCCAGTCGGTGTTCGGCATCCGCGGCGGCATCGGCGCGCACCCCGAAGACCTGATGCACATGCGGCGCACCGCCGACCGGCTGTTCGGCGGCGACTACGCGTGGTCCGTGCTCGGGGCGGGGCGCTCGCAGATGCCGCTGGCGACGATCGGCGCCGCGATGGGAGGCAATGTCCGCGTGGGCCTGGAAGATTCGCTGTGGGACGGGCCCGGCCGCCTGGCGCAGGGCAACGCGGCGCAGGTGGCCCGGATCCGCGCCATCATCGAGGCCCTGTCGCTGGAGGCGGCCACGCCCGACGAGGCGCGCGCCATCCTGCAATTGAAAGGCAAGGACGCGACGGGCTTCTGAGCCCGCGTTTGGGTGATGGCGCGCGGCGGCACGCGCGCCCCGGGGACGCTAGCCAGCGGCGGCCGGCGCCCGCGGGCGCCGTAGGCCCAGCGCCGCCAGCGCCAGCCCGAGCGTGGCGGCCATGCCGCCCACCAGGAAGATGCCGCCATAGCCGTAATGATCGGCCACCAGGCCGGCGATCGGCCCGGTGCCGCCGTAGGCCAGGTCCTGGAACGCGGCAAAGCCGCCGACCGCGGTGCCGCGCTGCTGCGGCGGCACGCGCCGGACCACGT
Source organism: Pigmentiphaga soli (assembly GCF_039541095.1). Taxonomy (NCBI): domain Bacteria; kingdom Pseudomonadati; phylum Pseudomonadota; class Betaproteobacteria; order Burkholderiales; family Alcaligenaceae; genus Pigmentiphaga; species Pigmentiphaga soli. Next base: position 183,061 of record NZ_BAABFO010000003.1, on the reverse strand, counting down.
CCACCCCCATGGCCGGAAAGACCATCGAGCATCCCAGCCCGGTCAGCAAGGCGCCGAGCAGCGCCAGGCCCGGCCCGGGCGCCAGCCACAGCAGGTACTGGCCGCATGCCTCGATCGCCAGCGAGCCGATGGCCACCGGCGTGCCGCCCAGCCGGTCGGGCAGGTGGCCGCACAGCAGGCGCATCAGCACGAAGCCGGCGCCGAAGCAGCTCAGCCCGAAGCCCGAATACGGCCAGCCGCGGCTGATGAACAGCAGCGAAATGAAGGCGCCCAGCGCCGCGAAGCCCACACCCTGCAGGCAGACGACGGCGCCTTCGCGCCAGATGCGGCGCATCACCTGCCAGAACGGCGCGCGCTGGCCCGGGTGCGGGGCCACGGCCGGCAGGCCCTGCACCAGCAGCAGCCCCGCCAGCGGCAGCACGGCGCAGACGGCCATCAGGCCGGCAAAGCCGAGCCGGTGGAACAGCGCCAGCCCGAGCGGGCCGCCGGCCGCGAAGGCGCCGTACATGCCCATGCCCACCAGCGCCATCACGCGGCCGGAGCGGGCGGGGCCCATCAGCCCGATGCCCCAGCCGATCACGCCGACCAGCGCCAGGCTTTCGCCCAGGCCGAGCAGCAGCCGGCCGGCGATCAGGATGGCGTAGCTCGCCGGCGCGGACGGCATGCGCCAGCCGGCCGCCAGGCAGATCAGGCTGGCCGCCGCGTACAGCAAGAGGCCGCGTCGCATGCAAAGCTTGCCGCCCAGCCGGTCGGCGATGCCGCCCGCGTAGCGGCGGGTGAGGATGGTGGACAGGAAGGCGATGCCGACCGCCAGGCCGCCCAGCACGTTGCCCAGGCCCAGCTCGCGCGCCACGTAGACGGAGGAAACCGGCAGCGCCATGGCCACGGCCAGGTAGGAAAGAAACAGCGACAGCGTCATCCGCAGCAACTGGCGCGGCGCGGTATCGATATCGGGGGAAGAAGACGACACGAGTGGCAGACTCCGTAATGCCGGGAGTCGCGATCGCAAGAGGAGGGGAACGAGACGACGCGCCCCCGCCGCAGGATCCCGGCAGGTTGCGCGTTGATTGACGTTGAACGCTTACGGAAGAAATGCGGCGCGCGGCGCCCATCGCTTCGACTTGTCGACGGCGATGATAGCAGATGCGGCCGAGCCGGATGATGCGGCGGCGCGACAATCGGGCCGCGGCCGTCCCGCTCCCAAGCCATTGCGGTATGTTGCGCCATGCCCGAACAGTTCTTCCTGCCCGGCCTGCAGCCCGCGCCGCGGCCGACCGACCGGCTCTTCTACGCCGTATTCCCGGCTCCCGATGCGGCCGCGCGCATTGCTGCATTCGCCGCGCAGCTGTGCGCGTCGCAAGGCTTGCGAGGCCGTCCGCTGGCGGCCTCGCGGCTGCACGTCACGCTGCATCACCTGGGCGATTACCTCGGCCTGCCGCAGGACCTGGTCGACCACGCGCGGGCGGCCGGCGATGCCGTGGCGATGCGGCCGTTCGATGCCGAATTCGACGCGGTGGGCAGCTTCGCCGGCCGCCGCGGCCGGCATCCCATCGTGCTGCTGGGCGGCGACGGCGTGGCCGGCCTCGATATGCTGCAGCGCAGGCTATGTGCCGCGCTGGCGCCGGCCGGACCGGCGCGCGATGCCGCCGCGGCGGCGCCCTACACGCCCCACGTCACACTGCTGTACGGCGACCGGACCATCGCCGAGCGGCCGATCGACGCCGTCCGCTGGCGGGTAGGGGAATTCGTGCTGGTGCGCAGCCTGCTGGGCCGCAGCCGCTACGAGCGCCTGGCGACGTGGCCGCTGGCGGCCTGAACGCCGCCGCGGTCAGCCGTCGGCGGCGCTCAGGTTGCGGCGGACGCGCTGCAGCAGGCCGATCAATACCTTCCGCTCTTCGGGCGTCAATCCCGCCAGCGCGGTGTCGACCACCTCGTCGCCGAGCCGCTGCGCGTCGACCAGCACCTCGTCCGTCTTGGCGGTGGCCTGGACGTGGAAGGCGCGGCGGTCGTTCGGATCCTGCACGCGCACGATCCAGCCGCCTTCCTGCATGCGGTCGAGGATGCGCGCCACCGTCATCGGCGTGACCTCGAGCAGTTCGGCCAGCTTGGCCTGGTTCATCTGGCCGAAGGTGGACAGGTAGACGGCCACCCGGCATTGCGCGCGGCTCAGTTCGATGTTGCCGCGCGCGCGGCGGTCGAACTGCGTGCCGTACAGGCGGGCGATGTCCGCTATCAGGAAACCGAAGCGCGTCTCGAAATCAGCCATCGACCTCTCGCAATCCTTTGTTTGCTGCCCATTGTGCCAACGACGCCACGCCGCGGCAGCATGCCAGGCGTTTTAGGCAATTAGTAAGCAGGCATATAATATAGTACGATATAAATAGACCGCCGCCTCTCGTGCAAACCCCACACTCCCCCGCAGCGCCGCTGAATCGCGGCATGATCACGCTGTCGATCATGCTGGCCACGCTGATGCAGACGCTCGACAGCACCATCGCGAACGTGGCGCTGCCCCACATGCAGGGCTCGCTGTCGGCCTCGCAGGACGAGATCAGCTGGGTGCTGACTTCCTACATCGTGGCCGCCGCCATCGCCACGCCGCTCACCGGCTGGCTGACGGCCCGCTTCGGCATCACCCGGCTGCTGGCCATCGCGATCAGCGGCTTCACGGTGGCCTCGGCGCTGTGCGGCATGTCGGAATCGCTGGTGCAGATCGTGGGCGCGCGGCTGCTGCAAGGGCTGTTCGGCGCGGCGCTGGTGCCGCTGTCGCAATCCATCCTGCTCGACATCAATCCGCGCGAAAAGCAGCCGCAGGCGATGGCCATCTGGGGCGTGGGCGTGATGGTGGGCCCGATCCTGGGCCCCACGCTGGGCGGCTGGCTGACCGACAGCTACAACTGGCGCTGGGTGTTCTTCATCAACCTGCCGATCGGCGCCTTCGCGCTGTTCGGCGTGCTGACCTACCTGCCCAAGGGCAGGCAGACCCGGCCGATCAAGCTCGATTTCTTCGGCTTCGCCACGCTGTCGCTGGCCATCGGCGCGCTCCAGGCGCTGCTCGACCGCGGTCAGCAGCTGGATTGGTTCAATTCGACCGAAATCTGCATCGAGGCCCTGGTGGCCGGCGTCAGCTTCGTATTTTTCGCGATCCATACCGCCACCGCCGGCAAGGATTCGTTCTTCCGCTACGAGCTGCTGAAAGACCGCAACTTCGTGACCGGCACCTGTTTCATCTTCGTGATCGGCGCGGTCATGTACGCCACGCGGGCGCTGCTGCCGCCGATGCTGGAGGCCCTGATGGGCTATCCGGTGGCCACCACCGGCCTGGTCACCGCGCCCAGCGGGGTCGGCACCATGATCGCGATGCTGCTGGCCGGGCGGCTGGTGGCGCGGCTGGAGGTGCGCGCCATGCTGCTGGCCGGCTTCCTGATCTCGGCGGTCGCGCTGTACCAGATGATGGGCTATACCCTGGTGCTGTCGGAAAGCGACATCGTCTGGCCCGGCGTGATCCAGGGCTTCGGGCTGGGGCTAGTGTTCGTGCCGCTGAGCGCGGTCACCTTCGCCACGCTGTCGCCCGAGCTGCGGGCCGACGGCACCGCCATCTTCAGCCTGCTGCGCAACATCGGCAGCAGCATCGGGATCTCGGTGGTGCAGGCGCTCGTGACGCGAAATACCCAGGTGGTACACTCCGCGCTGGTAGAGCATGCGACCACTTCCAATGGCGCGCTGAACCAGTATTTCGATCCGGGTTCGGCTTCGTCGATGGAATCGCTCAATCAACTGATCACGCAGCAGGCATCGATGATCGCCTATGTCGATGCCTTCAAGTTGATGTTCATCGTGACGCTGTGCGTCGTGCCGCTGCTGGCGGTGGTGCGGACGCGCAGGCGCCCGGCTGGTGAAGAGGCGCCCCACGTCGCGATGGATTGACGGTTTTTTCCGCCACGACTGGAGGGTAGTTCGATGAGCTTCTTCAAAGACATTCTCGGCAAGATTTTCGGCCATGCCTCGGCCGCCACGCCAGGGGCCGGCACGCCTGCGCCCGGCACGCCGCCGGCCGCCGCCCCCGGGGCGCCAGGGGCATCCGCCGCGCCGGCGGCGCCCCCGGTCGACGTGGAGGCCGTGCTGTCGGGCCTGGCCGCCAAGAACCCGCAAAAACTCAACTGGCGCACCTCCATCGTCGACCTGCTCAAGCTGCTCGACCTGGACAGCAGCCTCGCCGCCCGCCAGCAACTGGCGGCCGAATTGCACTACGACGGCGACACCAACGATTCGGCCGCCATGAACATCTGGCTGCACAAGCAGGTGATGCGCAAGCTGGCCGAGAACGGCGGCAAGGTGCCCGACGACCTCAAATAGCTCCCTTTGCGCCGGGTGCTCGCGCGGTCAAGGCGCCCGGCTTCGGCGAGCACAGCAAGCCCGCCCTGCGTCAGTATGGGGAACCGTCTACGTGACAGGGGTGCTTACGTCGGGAGCTGGCAACCTATTGGCCGTTGCTGCGCAGCCAGTTGATGAACGAGCAGATAGCGCGATCGCTCTTGAGTTGCTCCCGGCACAGAAAATAGTAGGCGCCCGCGCTCTTCTTGGCGGCCGGCAAGGGGCTGACAATATCGCCATTGGCGCCGAACGGCCCATCAAGAAATATGGTCGGTGCCAGCGCCACGCCGTGACCGGCCCTGGCTGCCTCGAGCGCCATAAAGAAGTGGCCGAACTCCAGCGTGCGCGCGTTTCTGGGATACCGCGCATCGACGCAGCGGAACCAGTCGGTCCATGCCTTGGGCCGCAGCGCAACGTGCAGCAGCTTGTAGTGCTTCAAATCGGCCGGGGTAGTCAGCGGCTTGCTCTGACTCAGCAGTTTCTGGCTCAACACCGGAACTAGCACCTCGTCCCAAAGATGCGCGGCGTGCACGCCGTGCCAGTTCTTGACGAGGGGCTGGGGCACCTCGGGCTGGTCGATTTCATAGGGCGTACCCGGCATGGCGCCCAGCCGGATCGCCACATCGATGTCGTCGCGTTCGAAATCGGCCGGCTCGTTCGATGTCGTCACGCGAATATCGATGTGCGGATAATTCCGCGCGAATTCAGACAACCTCGGAATCAGCCAGAAGGTCGCCAACGATTGCGGGGCGCTGACGGTCAGGCTGCGTTTGGCGTTGGGCGACTGGGATGAGGCGCGCTCGATGATGTCGAGCGCCGCCTCCACGGCGCTCTGATAGCGCACTCCACGTGGGGTGAGCGCGACTTTGCGGATCGAGCGCGTGAACAAGGGGTAACCCAGCGCCTCTTCCAGTGTCCGGATCTGTCGGCTTACGGCGCTCTGGGTCACGTGCAACTCCTCTGCCGCCAACGAAAAACTCCTGTGACGCGCCGCCGCTTCGAAGAAGCGCAGCGCCAGCAGAGGGGGCAGATGGCGTTTCATATGGATGAGTCTGAGGCATGCATAGACCAAGAATAAATCATTTGTCACATATACGACACGATTCCTAGACTGCATTACCGCAACAGAGACGAGACCGGTAATGCAGTCAGAAAAAACCTGCCGCATGGGCGTAGATATCGGTGGCACATTCACCGACATCGTGCTGATTGAAGACGACGGCACCCTATACAGCAAAAAAGTATTGTCGACCCCGCACGACTACAGCGAGGCGATTCAGCAAGGCGTCACCACTCTGCTTGCGGAAATCAACCGTTCGCCCGCTGCGGTGCGCGAATTCGCGCACGCTACCACCGTCGCCACCAACACCATCATCGAACGCAAGGGCGTGCGTTGCGCGCTGGTGACGACCAAGGGTTTCCGCGACGTGCTCGAATTGGGCCGGTATCGCACGCCGCGCCTGTACGACATCACTTTCAGGAAACCCGAACCGCTGGTCGAGCGTCGTTTTCGTTTTGAACTGGACGAGCGCATTGGCGGCGACGGCTCAATCGTCAAGCCGATCGATATGCAGGAATTGGAAGCACTGGCCGCTGAAATCGAGAAACTCGATATTCAGGCCGTCGCCATTACGCTGCTCAATTCCTACGTGAATGCCACGCATGAATGTGCAGTGGCCGAATTCCTCACCAAACGGCTGCCGCATCTATCGGTATCCGCCTCGACGCAACTACTGCCGCAACTCGGCGAATACGAGCGCACCAGCACCACTGTCGTCAACGCCTATATCCGGCCGATCGTCGAACGGTACGTATCGTCGCTGCAGCGCCGGCTGGATGACATCGGCGTGCGCGCGCCGCTGGGCATCATGCAATCCAGCGGCGGCATGGCGCCGGGCCGGGTCGTCGCCGAGCGCCCGATCTACATCATCGAATCCGGTCCGGCCGCGGGCGTGCTGGGCGGCCAGCGGGTCTGCACCCATGCCGGCCTGGGCAACACCATCGTGTTCGACATGGGCGGCACGACCGCCAAGGCCACCATCATCATCGACGGCCAGTTCTCGCTTTGCCCGGAAACCGAAGTCGGCGGCGGCGCCGCACTCGGCCAGCGAATGATAAAGGGCGGCGGCTTCGCGGTTCAGGTCCCGACCATCGACATCTCGGAGGTCGGCGCAGGCGGCGGCAGCATCGCGGCGGTGGACGCGGCGGGCGGCATCCAGGTCGGCCCGCGTAGCGCGGGCGCCGCGCCCGGCCCCATCTGCTACAACCGGGGCGGCGAACAGCCCACCGTCACCGACGCCAACCTGCTGCTGGGCTACCTCAACCCTGACGCCCTGGTCGGAGGCGAACTCAGCCTCGCCTACGACAAGGCGAAGCAGGCGCTCGATGCCCTCGCCAGACAACTGGGCGTCTCCTGCGAGGAAGGCGCCTACGGCATCCACCTGATCGCCAACTCGACCATGTTGCGCGCGCTGCACGGCGTATCGTCCGAGAAAGGCATGGACCCGTCCAGCTTCGGCCTGTTCGCGATCGGCGGCAACGGGCCGGTGCACGCCTGCACGCTGGCCGAGACCTCGGGCATGAACACCGTGATCGTGCCCCCCGTGGCGGGCCTGTTCAGTGCGCTGGGACTGCTGTTCGCCGATGTCGAGCACCAGCTCGTCCAGGCCTTCTACCGGCGCACCGACAAAGCAACCGTGGCAGAGCTGACGGCCGCGCTGGAACCGCTGATCGAGGAGGGCGTGGCGCTGCTCGCCGCCGAGGGGTACGGGGACGAGAACCGCCACATCCAGCTGCTGGCGGACGTGAAATATGCGGGACAGACTGCGCCGCTGCCGGTCGAGCTGCCCGCGCTGCCGCTGCCGGCCGACACCCTGGACCAGTTGCGGACGCGATTCGAGCACGAGCATCGCCGCACCTTCGGCTACGTCACCCAGGGCGAGCCGCTGCAAATGATCGCCTTGCGCGTGGTGTGCCGCGGCGTGCTGGACACGCCCCGCATGCCCCCGTCGCTGACCCGCGGCCGCAATGCCGAAAAGGCGCGCATTGCCCGCAAGGCCTATTTCGGCCAGCCGCACGGCTGGCTGGACACCGCCGTCGTCGACCGCCAAGCGCTGCCGACGGACGACCGCATGATGGGCCCCCTCATTATCGAAGAGTACGACACGACGACCGTCGTGCGGCCGGGGTGGTCCGCGAGCCGCGACGGCGCCAACAACATCGTAATCAAGCGAGTGCACGCATGAACACGCCCCCCCTTTCCCGCCCGACCAAGATTGATCCGATTCGCCGGGAACTGCTGAAGAACGCCCTGGTGACGATCGCCGACAATGCGCTGGTGATGGTCGTGCGGACGGCCCGCTCGGCCAACGTCAAGAACAGCATGGACTTCTCGGCGGCCATCTGCGACGGCGAGGGCCGCCTGGTCGGCCAGGGCATGTCGGTGCCGGTGCACCTCGGTGCGATGATGCCTGCCCTGCGCGGCTGCCTGGACTACTTCGGCGACGACATTCAACCCGGCGACGTGCTGGCCAGCAACGACCCGTACTCGGGATGCAGCCACCTCAACGACATCTTCACCTTCAAACCCATCTACGCAGACGGCGTGCGCGTCGGCTTCATCGGCCTCATTCTGCATCACACCGACTTGGGCGGACGCGTGCCGGGCGGCAATGCCGCCGACAGCAACGAAATCTTCGAGGAAGGCCTGCGTATTCCGCCTAGCAAGCTGGTCGAGCGCGGCACGCCCAACACGACGCTGATGCGCGTCATAGAGTTCAACAGCCGCGTGCCGCAGCGCGTACTGGGTGATCTGGCGGCGCAGTTGGCCGCGCTGAATCAGGCCGAGCGGGACATGAACAAGCTGCTCGAGAGCTGGACCGCCGACAGCTACCAGGCCTATACCGACGACCTGATCGACTACGGCGAGGAACTGACCCGCGCCAGCATCCGCAAGCTGCCCGATGGCGAAGTCGAGTTCGTCGAATGGAACGACGACGACGGCGTGCATGAAGGCCCGTGCAAGATACATGTGCGTCTGACCAAGCGCGATGACGAAATCATCTGCGACTTCAGCGGATCGCCACCGCAGTCGGGCGGCGCCGTCCATTGCAACTACGCCTTCACCGCCTCCTGCGCCTACGCGGCCATCCGCACTTTGCTGGACGAGGCGGTGCCCACCAACGCGGGCATGTACCGGCCCATCACCGTGATCGCGCCGGAAGGCACGATTGTCAGTGCCAAGTTTCCGGCGGCGCTGGGCTCGCGCGGGCAGATCGGATACCGCATCCGTTCCATCATGCTCGGCGTGCTGGCCGAGCTGACCCGCGACCGCATGCCTGCCGGCCCTGGCGGCTCCGAGTTCGGCATCGCCGCAGCCGGCCTCGACCAGGAGGGAAAGCGCTTCCTCCACCTTGAGTTCCACAACAACACCGGCAATGGCGGCGGGCCCGTCCACGACGGTCAGGACGCCGGACCGAACTGCATCGGCAATATCGCCAATGTGCCGGTCGAACTGGTCGAGGCGGACAATCCCATCCGGATCGAGGAATACGCCTTCCTGCCGGACACCGGGGGTGCCGGACGGCTGCGCGGTGCGCTCGGCGTCGTCCGCCAGTACCGCTTCCTGGTGCCGGACGTGCTGGTCCAGGTGCGCTCCGATCGCTTCAAGACTCGCGCTTGGGGCTTCAAGGGCGGCGAAGGGGGCGCGCATGCCCGCGCCTTTCTCAACCCCGGCACGCCGCATTGCGAGGCGCTGCCATCCAAGTTCATCCGCGTGTTCGGTGCCGGCGATGTCTTCCGCGCCGAAATGGCCGGCTCGGGCGGCTATGGCCGGGCCGTCGAACGCGAGCCCGAGCGCGTCCTGCAGGACGTGCTGCAGGGCAAAGTCACCAGCGAGCACGCACGCAGCGCCTACCGCGTCGTGATCACTGAGCAGTTGCAGGTCGATGAAGCGGCCACCCGGGCGCTGCGCGCCGGCTAGCTGCGCCGATCCATTCCGTCACGGCGCAGCTCCGGCTGCGCTCCGTTCCGTGCAGTCAATGTTCTCGATCGCCAAGGAATCCCCCATGAAAGGCAACTTCACCCGTAGGTTACTCATCTGTGCCGCCAGCGCCGGTGCTTTGTTTCACTCGATGGGACTGGCTCAGGCGGCCGAGGCCGACTACCCGTCGCGCCCTATCCGGCTGATCGTACCGTTTGCGACCGGTGGCGGGGTGGACCTCCTCGCCCGCGTGTTCGCGAAGGACTTGGGTGACCGGCTGGGTCAGTCGGTCGTCGTCGAAAACAAGGCCGGCGCCGGTGGCAACATCGGCATGGGCATGACGGCCAAGGCGCCTGCCGACGGCTACACCATCGTCATGGTCAGCAGCACATTCGTCATCAATCCCTTTCTGTACGCGTCGGTACCGTACGACGCCAAAACCAGCTTCGCGCCTATCATCAACCTGGTTGGCGCCCCCACCGTGCTGGTCGCCAATCCGAAATCCGGCGTGCAGTCCGTCCAGCAGTTGTTCGACATCGCCAAGCGCAAGCCCGACTCCCTCAACTACGCCTCGGCCGGCATCGGCACCTCGCAGCATCTGGCAGGCGAGCTGCTGCGCATGTCGGGCCTGGAATGGGCCCACATCCCCTACAACGGCGCCGGTCCCAGCGTGGCGGCGGTGCTCAGCAACGAGGTGCCGTTCGGCTTCTCCTCGCTCCCCGCCGTGTCCGGCCACATCAAGACCGGCCACCTGCGCGCGCTGGCCGTTACCACCCGCCAGCGCGATCCGTCGCTACCCGACGTGCCCACCTTCGTCGAGGCAGGCTACCCCAAAGTGGTGGTCGAGTACTTCCAGGCCCTGCTGGCGCCCGCCGGGACGCCCGCCGCCATCGTAGACCGGCTCGCCCGTGTCTCCAACGACATCCTGCGCTCGCCCGAGATGGCCAAGCAGATCTCCGACATGGGCTTCACCGTCATCGGCGGTACGCCGGCCGAGTTCGCGGCCCAGATCGATTCGGAACTGATCAAGTGGAAGGAAGTCGTCGCGGCATCCGGCGCCAAGGTCGAGTGACCGGCGCCAACCTCTCCATACACTCACAGCGCCCAACACCATGACCCAGCCCATCACCGCATTTCGCAGCCACTTTCCCGTTTTCGACGAGATGACCTACATCGACGTAGGCAGCCGCTCGCCGTTGCCGAAACCGACCTTCGACAAACTCGACGCCTATCTGCGCCAGTGCATGCTGGGACAGATCGACAAGTCGAGATTGTTCGAACTGACGGAAGACACGCGTGCCCGCTTTGCCCGCCTGATCCACGCCGAGACCGAAGAAGTCACCTTCACCAAGAACATCTCGGAAGGCCTGAACGTCTTCTCGTCCTCGCTGAATTGGCAAGCGGGCGATAACGTCATCATCTGCCCCGAACTGGAACACCCCAACAACGTCTATCACTGGCTGGCGCTCGCCCGCCGCGGCGTCGACGTCCGCACCGTAGCGGCGGCGAACGGCGAGATTCCAGTGGACGACATCATCGCCCGCATTGACAGCCGTACCCGCGCCGTCAGCGTATCGACCGTCACCTTCTGCCCAGGCTTTCGGACCAACCTCAAGCTTCTCGGGCAGGCCTGCCGCGCGAGCGGCGCATTGCTCGTCGTCGATGCCGCGCAATCCATCGGCATCTTGGACATCGACGTCCACGCGCTCAACGTCGACGTGCTGGCCGCCTCCACCCAGAAAGGCCTGCTCGCCCTGTACGGCATGGGCTTTCTGTATGTGCGCCGCGACCTGGCCGAAGCCATGACGCCCGCCTATCTCGCCCGCTTCAGCGTCAAGCTCGACAGTAGCGATTCCCACGAATCCGACCTCGGCGACGGCGCCATCACGTTCATGCCGGGCGCCATGCGCTTCGACCTGGGCAACTACAACTTCCCAGCCGTCGTGGCCGTCCACAACTCGCTGGGCCTGATCGAGGAGCTCGGCATCCAGAACATCGATCGCTACGTCAGCCAACTCACCCGCACGTTCGCCACGGCGCTGCGCGAGATCGGCGTGGCGGTGTTCGGCCGCGAGGAAGCCGACCTGGCGCACACCGTCAGCGTGGGCAGCTATGGCGTCGACCGTCCGGACGTCACGCGGCTGTTCGAAGCGCTGGATGCGAACAAGGTGCGCGCCTGCATGCGGCGCAACATGATTCGCTTCACCCTTCACGCCTACAATAACGAGAACGACATCGACAAGGTGATCGAAGTCGCAAGCAAGACCTTGAGACGCTGAGGCGCCAGGGAGCGGGCAGGGGTGATCCCCCCGCAAAAGCGATGCCGGGCCAGAGCAGCTACGGCGGCTTCAAGGGCGAAGATCCGCGCCGCCAGGTCCAGGACCCGGGCCGCAACGACGTCAAGAAGAAGGGGGCCTGGGCCAGTTCCCCGCGCAGGCGGTCGAGCGCGAGGGCGGCTTCGCCGCGGCTGGTTTCCGGAAGCACGACCGCCATGAACATCTGGCTGCACAAGCAGGTGATGCGCAAGCTGGCCGGGAACGGCGGCAAGGTCCCCGACGACTTGAAGTAACCGCCCGGCGCCGGCCACGCCCGCAAGGCCCACTTGCCGGGCGGGGCCGATTGCGCGTAGATTTTCCCTAACGGTTGCCACGAGCCTTGAATCAGGAGGTTCACATGGAGATTTTCGACACCGTTTCGGCTCATATCGACGCCGTCGGCCTGCCGCTGTACGCCGTTACCGTGACGGCGGTGGCGCGCGCCGATACGCCGGTGCTGCTGATGCTGCACTGGCACGGTTTCCGGCGGGAGACTTCGGTGCGCATCCCCGGGGTGGAACTGCCCCCGCGCGCCGTGCCCGGCTCCGCGCTGCAGATCAACACCCGCTGGCATGCGGTCGAGGCCCTCGACCAGGCCTTGCTGGAAGCCGCGTGGCGCTTCGGCGCCTGGGACGTCGAACGCGTGGAGCGGCGGCCCTGCGGGCAGCTCGGCGCGTCGGCGGGCGAGGCGCTGGCCTGCCGCCAGGCCTTCGGCGACTACGACGGCGACGACGGCCGGCACCTATTGTCCGAGGCCCCCGACCGCGGCGAGCTGATGCAAATGGCCGCCGCCAAGGGCTACCTGCGCTGGCTGTTCCGCCCGCGCAAGGGCGGCCTGTGGGACGGCGTGCCGGAAGACGACGCCACGCTGGCGGCCGACGGCGGCCGCGAGCCGCCTTGTCCTGTCGGCCCCCGGCCGCCACGCGGCGCCGGGCCGGATCCCGGCCGCACGGTCTACCGGCTGGGGCGGACGGATCACATCATTCTTCCAGGTAACCAATAGATACAAACTCATGGGCCCCGCCTCCTCTTGGAAGCGCGCTTCCCGCCCATAAGTTTCGAGCCGCCAGCCCACGCGCGCTGGCGCGCATACGGCGGCGCAGTCTGCGCCGCCGGCCTTCCTTTTGGTGATCTGTCATCGCTCAGGAGATTGAATATGAACATTCGTCCCCTCTACGACCGGCTTATCGTCAAGCGGGTCGAACAGCAACGCAAGACGGCCTCGGGCATCGTCATTCCCGATTCCGCCGCCGAAAAGCCGGAATACGGCGAAGTCATCGCCGTGGGCAGCGGCAAGCTGCTGCAGGACGGCACCCAGCGTCCGCTGGAACTGAAGGTGGGCGACCGCGTGCTGTTCGGCAAATACGCGGGCCAGACCGTCAAGCTCGACGGCGAAGAAGTGCTCGTGCTGCGCGAGGAAGACGTCATGGCCATCCTGGAGGAAGGCCAGGGCGAACTCAGGAAGGCAGCCTGATCCCCGTCAACCATCGTCATCGTGTGAGACCGAATCATGAGTGCGAAAGACGTCAAATTCCACGATAGCGCCCGCAGCCGTATCGTCCGCGGCGTGAACATCCTGGCCGATGCCGTCAAGGTCACCCTCGGCCCGAAGGGGCGCAACGTGCTGATCGAGCGCAGCTTCGGCGCCCCCACCATCACCAAGGACGGCGTGACCGTCGCCAAGGAAATCGAACTGCAGGACAAGTTCGAGAACATGGGCGCGCAGGTGGTCAAGCAGGTGGCCTCCAAGACCGCCGACGTGGCCGGCGACGGCACCACCACCGCCACGGTGCTGGCCCAGGCCATCGTGCAGGAAGGCATGAAGTACGTGGTGTCGGGCATGAACCCGATGGACCTCAAGCGCGGCATCGACAAGGCCGTGGCCGCGGTGATCGACGAGCTGCGCAAGCTGTCCAAGCCGATCGCCACCAGCAAGGAGATCGCGCAGGTGGGCTCGATCTCGGCCAATGCCGACGAGGCCGTCGGCAAGATCATCGCCGATGCGATGGACAAGGTCGGCAAGGAAGGCGTGATCACCGTCGAGGACGGCAAGTCGCTCGAGAACGAGCTCGACGTGGTCGAGGGGATGCAGTTCGACCGCGGCTATCTCAGCCCGTATTTCATCAACGATCCCGACAAGCAGGTCGCCTACCTGGACGATCCGCTGATCCTGCTGCACGACAAGAAGATCTCCAACATCCGCGAACTGCTGCCGGTGCTGGAAGCCACGGCCAAGGCCGGCAAGCCGCTGCTGATCGTGGCCGAGGACGTGGAAGGCGAGGCGCTGGCCACGCTGGTGGTCAACGCGATGCGCGGCGTGCTGAAGGTGGCCGCGGTCAAGGCGCCCGGCTTCGGCGACCGCCGCAAGGCGATGCTGGAAGACATCGCCATCCTGACCGGCGCCACCGTTATTTCGGAAGAAACCGGCCGCCAGCTCGACAAGGCCACGCTGGAAGACCTCGGCAGCGCCAAGCGCGTCGAAGTGCAGAAGGAAAACACCATCATCATCGGCGGTGCCGGCCAGCAGTCGCGCATCGACGCGCGGGTCAAGGCGATCCAGTCGCAGATCGAGCAGGCCACCAGCGACTACGACCGCGAGAAGCTGCAGGAGCGCGTGGCCAAGCTGGCCGGCGGCGTGGCGGTGATCAAGGTCGGCGCGGCCACCGAGGTCGAGATGAAAGAGAAGAAGGACCGGGTGGACGATGCGCTGCACGCCACGCGCGCCGCGGTCGAAGAGGGCATCGTGCCGGGCGGCGGCGTCGCGCTGCTGCGCGCCCGCGCCGCGATCGCGGACCTGAAGGGCGCCAACGCCGACCAGGATGCCGGCATCAAGATCGTGCTGCGCGCGATCGAGGCCCCGCTGCGCGCCATCGCCGCCAATGCCGGCGACGAGCCGTCGGTGGTGGTGTCGAAGGTGCTGGCCGGCAAGGGCAACTACGGCTACAACGCCGCCACCGGCGAGTACGGCGACCTGGTCGAGATCGGCGTGGTCGATCCCACCAAGGTCACCCGCACCGCGCTGCAGAACGCCGCATCGATCGCCGGCCTGATCCTGACCACCGACGCCACGGTGGCCGAGGCGCCGAAGGAAGAAAAGGCGCCGGCCGCCGCGCCCGAGATGGACTACTGATCGCATTCTTGCGATGCATGGGCCCCGCTCCTGGAGCGGGGCTTTTTCATTTCAGGCGAGGCACGGCGTTTGCTGAACTACCGGACTTCTTGAAGGAGACCGGCATGAATCGCGCGAAGCAGACCACCCCCGAAACGAAGCCCGCCGCGGGCGTCCACGGCACGAAGCCCGGCGACCGCATCCACAGCCGCAGCGCCGACCCCGGCCAGAGCAGCTACGGCGGCTTCAAGGGGGAAGACCCGCGCCGCCAGGCCCAGGATCTGGGCCGCAGCGACGTCAAGAAGAAGGGTTGAGCTCCACCGCCGCGCCGTGCCTGGCGGGCAGCGGCACCGGCGGTACTTCCCACGCGGCCACCACGCGGTCGCGGCCCTGGCGCTTGGCCGCGTATAGCGCGGCGTCGGCGCGCCCCATCAGGCTGGCCAGCGTCTCGCCGTGCTGGCATTCGTCCACGCCTACGCTGAACGTGTAGGCAACGCTGCCGCCTTTCAGCAGGCAGGGGGTCTTGGCCAGTTCCTGGCGCAGGCGGTCGAGCGCGGCCGCCGCCTCGTCGCGGCGGGTTTCCGGGAACACGATGATGAATTCCTCGCCGCCCAGGCGGCCGAAGACGTCGCTGGCCCGCAGGCTGCGCGCCACGGAGGCGGAGAAATGCGCCAGCACCTTGTCGCCCGCCGCATGGCCGTGGGTGTCGTTGATGACCTTGAAGTGGTCGATGTCGATGATCGCCACCGAAAGCGGCCGCCCGGAGCGCTGCGCCGCCCGCAGCGCGGCGTCGGCCTGCGCCAGGCAGGCGCGACGCGCGAGGATCCCGGTCAGCTCGTCCAGGTTGGCCATCTGCTCGAGCCGGCGCGCCATGCGGTCGTGGGCCAGCATGACCATGCCGATCGACAGGCACGGCAACGCCAGGATGCCCAGCGCCAGGAATACGATGTTCAGCTGGTTGGATTGCAGCAGCTCCGTCTGCCGCGCCAGGCCCGTGGCGTAGATCAGGCCGCGGAAGGTGTGCCCCAGCCCGCCGATGAAGGCGGCGATGCTGAGGAAGCGGTAGGCGTAGTAGGGCCGCTCGGCCGGGCGGGTCTTGCGGACCAGCCACGCGATCGACAGGTAGACGTAGGCGTGGAAGGCCGACACCAGCACGATGCGCGCGTTGATGTCCTGATCGACGTAGGTCCAGTACCACAGGCCGGCCAGCACCAGCAGCAAGGCGCCGTACTCGGCCCAGACGACGGGCGGCTGGCCGATGAAGCGGCGGCATCCTTGCAGCATCAGCAGGACGGTCAGCGCCAGCGTTCCGTTGGCGCCCAGGATGGTGATGATGGGCGGCCCCTGGCGCTGCAGCGCGAACAGCACGAACGACAGGATCGACAGCATGTTGCCGCCGAACCAGTACCTGACGCCCGGGATCCCGGCCGGCAGCAACGACCCCAGCACCGCCAGGCTCATCAGGGCGGAGAGGATCGTAACGATGAGTATGCTGACCGGATCTGGCATGGAGGCATGTGCGGTGCGCCGCGCCGGAAGACCTGGCGCGGCAGGCCCGGACCGCCGCCGGCAGTGCGCGGCGCGAGGCCGGGGCCGTATGGAACAGGCCGCGCGCCTCGTGGTTCCGAGGTGCCCGCCTTACATTCGATGCGGCCATTCTACCGGTTTGCCCCCGCTTGCGCCCTCGTGGCCTGGCCGCCGGCGAGTGGCGTGCCAGCCTGGCGCGCAATTCATTCTGCTCGAGCGCGAAGCTTTTACAGGCCCGCAGCGCCGGCCGGTGCCAGCCGTGCCCGGCGCCGGCGCCGGGGCATTCGGGCACAGGCGATGCGGGCTCGCAGCCCCCGTTCCCCGTCGGAGCACTCCATGCGACTGCATCACCTGAATTGTATTTCCACCTGCCCGCTGGGCGGCCACCTGATGGATGGACGCGCCGACTGCCTGCTGTGCCGCGGCCGGCTGTGCTGCCACTGCATCCTGGCCGAAACGCCGGCCAGCGGCCTGGTGCTGGTGGATACGGGCTTCGGGCTGCGCGACGTGCACGAGCCGCGCACCCGGCTCAGCGCGTTTTTCCTGGCCATGGTCAAGCCGGAGCTGCGCGAAGAGATGACCGCCAGGCGGCAGATCGAAGCGCTCGGCTTCAAGGCCGAAGACGTGCGGCACATCGTGCTGACGCACCTGGACTTCGACCACGCCGGCGGCCTCGACGATTTTCCCCAGGCCACGGTACACCTGATGGAAACCGAGCGCGATGCCGCGCTGGCCCGCCCCACCTGGCTCGATCGGCAGCGCTTCCGGCCCCAGCAGTGGTCGTCCCGGCCCCGGTGGAAGGTTTATCGCGCCGGGGGCGGAGACCGCTGGTTCGGCTTCGCGCGCGCCCGGCCGCTGGAAGGCCTGCCGGATGACATCGCCCTGATCCCGCTGACCGGCCATACGCTCGGGCACGCCGGCGTGGCGCTGGACGGCGGCGAGCGCTGGCTGCTGCAGGCCGGCGACGCCTACTTCTACCATGAGGAAATGCATCCCGACGCGCCGCACTGCACGCCCGGCCTCAGGTTCTATCAATGGCTGATGGAAAAAGACCGCCGCGCGCGCTTCGACAACCAGCGCCGCCTGCGGGAACTCTGCCGCGACCACGCCGAGGCGGTCGAAGTGTGCTGCGGCCACGACCTGACGGAGTTCGAGCGGCTCGCGGGCCGCAACGCGGCCTGGCCGGCGTCGGCCCGCGGGCCGCGCCTGGCCGCCGCGGCCGGCTAGAGCGGCCGCGGGAACGCGGGTTGCGGAAGGCCGCGCGCCGGAAACGCCGGCGCCTCACTTTCCGGGAGAAACTCATGCCCCTGAACAATCTATGGGACAACCGTGGCGTGCCGCTGGACAAGCAGCGCTTCACGTGGCGCGACATGGTCGGCAAGCCGATCAGCAAGCTGGACGACGACGCCTTCACGCGGGTGCGCATCATCCTGATGAACGGCATCGAGCTGGACGCGCTGCGCATCAAGCAGATGGCGGCGCGCTTCAATGGTCCGCTGCGCGTGCCGCTGGCGCGCATGCGCCGGGTCGAGCAGCACCAGGCCACGATGGTCAACTGGATGCTGTCGGCCGACCATTCGCCGCTGGAAACCACCATTGCCTACGAGCAGGTGGCCATCGAGGTGACGGCCTCGGTCGCGCAGCACGAGCCCGACCCCTACCAGGCGCAGACCTACCGCTTCGGCCTGCTGGAGGATTTCGACCACCTGTACCGGTACAGCGCGCTGCTCGACCGCCTGGAAGGCAAGGACGCCAACAATATCCTGCAGGGCTATACCGACATCGTGCCCGGCCGCCCCACCGCCGAGGAACACCGCGCGCCCGACGACGACGTGCGCGCCCCGTACGACGGCCGCAGCGCGGCGCTGATCACCAAGCTGCACGCCGCGCTGATCACCGCCTCGGAATACCAGACCCACGATTACTACATGAACATCGGCCCCCTGTTCGCCGATCCGCTGGCGCGCGAGCTGTATGCCGAGATCGCCTCCGTCGAAGAGCAGCACGTCACGCAATACGGATCGCTGCAGGATCCGCAGGAAAGCTGGATGGAAAAGCTGCTGATCCACGAGGCCACGGAAATCTACGGCTACTACAGCTGTGCGCAGCAGGAATCCAATCCGCGCGTCAAGGCGATGTGGGAGCGCTTCCTGGATTACGAGTTCGGCCACCTGACCCTGATGCGCGAACTCTACAAGCAGCACGAGCGGCGCGACCCCGACGAGATCCTGGCGGGCGTGATTCCGGCGCCGATCCAGTTCTCGACCCATCGCGATTTCGTGCGCACGGTGCTCGCCAACGAAGTGTCGCTGCGGGCCAAGGGCACCGCATTCGTGCCGAAGGACAGGGAGAGCGCGCTGTCGATCGAGGCGCGCGCCTATCTCAATTCCCAGGGTTCGCCGAGCGAAGCGGTGTCGGCGGGCTACCGCTGGACGCCGGGCACGGAACTGGCCGATTCGATGCTTGCCGAGGAAAGGGGCTGACATGGAAGACGAAAGCAAACTGGGCATGAACCATACGGGCATGCAGATGGCGCCGATCGAAGGGCCGAGGGCGGTGGCCTTCGCCCGCGAGATGCCGGTCGACGTGCTGGCCGGCCGCGATGCGTTCGCGATGGAACGCACCGCCTACATCGAGGTGGCGGACCGGATCGGCTCGGTGCCGGTGCCCGGGACGGTGAAGGGCATGATGCAGACCGCGCTGGGCAAGATCACCGGCAAGGCGCCCGAGGTGCTGGTCGACAAGCTCGGCCAGCGCCTGGCCTTCGAACGCACCGGAACCCGCCTCTACGAGGCCCTGATCACCAAGGTGGAGGCCGCCGAGCTGGGCCGCACCAAGGATATGTGCAGAGACCTCCACCGCATCTGCAGCGAGGAAGGACAGCACGTATTGCTGCTGAAGCGGGCGATGGAGTCGATCGGCGCCGACCCCACGGCGCAGACGCCGTGCGCCGACACCTCGGCCGTGGCGTCGATGGGCATCCTGCAGGTCATCACCGACCCGCGCACCACGATCAACCAGTGCCTCGACGCCATCCTGACTGCGGAGCTGACCGACAACGCCGGCTGGGAGCTGCTGATCGCGGTGGCCCGGCAGACCGGGCACGGCGCCATGGCCGATTCCTTCGACGCCGCGCTGGAGGAGGAAAGCGAGCACCTGGCGATGGTCAGGAACTGGCTGGCCTCGCGGGTGCTGGAAGAAGCGACCTGAGCGGGCGTCGGCCAGGGCGGCCGCGGCTAGCCGCGGCGGCGCGGCCGCGCCAGCGCCAGCCCGGCGGCGAAGGCAAGGTAGACCAGCGCCAGCGAGCGTCCATCCAGCCGCCGCTCGAAGCCGGGCGTGAAACGGCGCGGCGTGGCCTTCAGGTCCACCGCACAGGCGACGGCGGTGACCGCGAGCGCGGCCAGGCCGCGGCGTGCGGCGCGCTGCCTGCCCGGCCGGCCGTGCAACAGCCGTTCGTAAACCGTCGCCCACAGCACCGACATGGCGTGGTGGATGGCGTAGCCGGCCACCGTGTGCCGCAGCGTGCCGCGCTGCTGGTGCAGCGCCTCTTCCTCCCACAGCCAATGGCTGACCGCGTTGACGGGGGCGAACACGCTGTCGCAGTCGCGCGCGCCGCGCCACGCTAACATGGCCGTGGAAGCCAGGCTCGCCATGCTGCCCGACGACCACGCCGCCTTCGCCATTGCCAAACCATGGGAATCGATCTCTTGCTTCATCGGTTTTCGCGCTCCATCGCTACGGTCCGTGCCTACGATTGCATGGGCACGGCGGACAGGCTGTAACGGATGGTGCGCGCCGAACCCGGTCCGGCCCGCGCCCGCGTCCTGCTGCTGGGCGCCACCGGCTTCCTCGGGCGGCACATCGCCCGCGAGCTCGCCGCGGCCGGCCACGCGGTGGTGGCCGGCGCGCGCAGGCCGCCGGCCCGGCCGCTGCCGGCCGCCGTCCACGTGGAGGTGGATTTCGAGCAGGGCTGCGACCCGGCGTACTGGCTGCCGCTGCTCGACGGCATCGACGCCGTGGTCAACGCCGTGGGCATCCTCAAGGAGTCCGCCGGCGCCCGTTTCGCGGTTCTGCACGAGCGCGCGCCGCAGGCGCTGTTCGCAGCCTGCCGGCAGGCCGGCGTGCGGCGGGTGGTGCAGGTTTCGGCGCTGGGCGCCGACGCCGGCGCGCGCAGCGCCTATCACCTGAGCAAGCGGGCGGCCGACGACTACCTGATGTCGCTGGGCCTGGATGCCGTGGTGGTGCAGCCGTCCCTGGTGTACGGCCCGGGCGGCGCCAGCGCGCGCCTGTTCGGCATGATGGCCAGCCTGCCGCTGGTGCCGCTGCCGCGCGCCGCGCGGGCGCCGGTGCAGCCCATCCACGTGGATGATGCGGCGCGCGCGATCGCGCTGCTGGCCGACCCCGGCCGGCGCTGCCCGCCGAAGGTGGCGCTGGTCGGGCCGCAGCCGCTGCCGCTGCGCGATTTCCTGTCGGCCCTGCGGACGGCGCTCGGCGTGCCGGGGCGGCTGCGCGTGGTCGAATTGCCGCGGGCGCTGACGGCATGCCTGGCGCGGCTGGCGGCGGCGCTGCCGGGCGCGGCGCCGGACCGCGAAACCCTGGCGATGCTGGAACGCGGCAATACCGCCGATCCCGCACCGGTGCGCGAGCTGCTCGGCGGCCCGCCGCGGCCGCCGGCCGCGTTCGTCGCGCCGGACGAGGCGCCCGCCGCCGCGGCCCGCGCCCGCCTGGACTGGCTGCTGCCGGTGCTGCGCGCCAGCCTGGCCTGCCTGTGGATCGGCACCGGCATCGTGTCGCTGGGACTGTATCCGGTCGAGTCGAGCTACGAGCTGCTGCGGCGGGCCGGCACGCCGGGCTGGCTGCGGCCGTTCGCGCTGTACGGCGCCGCCGCGCTCGACATCCTGCTGGGCCTGCTTACCCTGTTGCCGCGCGCGGGCCGGGCCTTGTGGGCGGGGCAGGCCGCCTTGATCGCGTTCTATACGGCCGTGATCACGTGGAAGCTGCCGGAATTCTGGCTGCATCCCTACGGCCCGGTGCTGAAAAACCTGCCGATCCTGGCCCTGCTGCTCCTGCTGTATCAACTGGAACGACCATGGAATACGCGCTAACCAAGTGGATCCACATCCTGTCGTCTACCTTGCTGTTCGGCACGGGCATCGGCAGCGCCTTCTATCTGCTGGCGGCCACCCTGGGGCGCGACCCGCGCACGGTGGCCGCGGTGGCGGGCTACGTGGTGATCGCCGACGCGCTGTTCACGGCCACCACCGCCGTCATCCAGCCGTTGACGGGCTGGTGGATGATGCATGCCGTGGGCATGGCGTTCGCGGGCTGGCTGCGCTGGTCGGTGGGCTTGTACGTGGCGGCGCTGGCCTGCTGGCTGCCGGTGGTCTGGCTGCAGGTGCGCCTGCGCGACCTGGCGCGCGCGGCGGCGGCCCGGGGAGAACCGCTGCCGGCCGCCTACTGGCGGCTGTTCCGCATCTGGGTGGCGCTGGGGGTGCCGGCCTTCGCCGCCTTCCTGGCGATCTTCTACCTGATGACGGCCAAGCCGTCGTGACGGCAGCCGCCGGCCCGGCGTCACATTTCCCGCATCTGCTGCATGGTGGGCATGTCGGGCATCATGTGGGCGTTCATGTTGTGCAGCACCCAGGCCGAGCCGCCCACGATGATGGCGATGATCAGCAGCGTGAACAGGAAGGCCGACAGGTTGTCGCGCTGTTCGCGCGACAGCCCCATGTGGAGGAAGAAGATCAGCTGCACCAGCAGCTGGGCCACGCACAGCGCCAGCAGCCCGGCCAGCGCGGTGCCTCGCGCCACGGCGCCGCCCATCACCAGCCAGAACGAGGCCGCGGTCAGCGCGATCGACAGCGCGAAGCCCACCACGTAGGAACCCATGCCGCCGTGGCCGGCGTCGTGCGTAGAGGTATGGTCGGCCATCACAGCGCTCCCATCAGGTAGACGAAGGTGAACACGCAGATCCAGACGATGTCCAGGAAGTGCCAGAACAGGCTCAGGCAGGCCAGGCGGCGCTGCGAGACGGCGTCCAGCCCGTGGCGGCCGATCATGAACAGCGACACCGCCATCCAGATCAGGCCGGCCGTCACGTGCAGGCCGTGGGTGCCGACCAGCGTGAAAAAGGCCGACAGGTAGGCACTGCGCTGCGGGCCGGCGCCCTCGGCGATGAGGTGGGTGAATTCGTACAGTTCCATGCCGACGAAGCCGGCGCCCAGCACGAAAGTCGCCACGATCCAGCCCGCGACGCGGGCGGTCGAACCGCTGCGCATGGCCAGCATGGCCAGGCCGAAGGTGAAGCTGCTGGTCAGCAGCAGCATGGTTTCGACCGCCACGAAGGGCAGTTCGAACAGTTCCTTGCCCGACGGGCCGCCGGCGGTGGCGCCCGACAGCACGGCGAAGGTGGCGAACAGCACGGCGAAGATGAGGCAGTCGCTCATCAGGTAGATCCAGAAGCCGAATACGGTCTTGGATCCGTCGTCGTGGTGCTCGTCGTGGCCGTGGGCGTCGTGATGGCCGCCCAGCGCGCCGGACAGCGTCATTTCGGTATGCATAGTCATGCCGCCTCCTGCATCGGTGCCAGCCGGGCGGCTTCGATGCGCGCCACTTCGGCGGCCGGCACGTAGTAATCGGTGTTGCGCGAGGCCGCGCGCACCAGGAACGCGACTATCATGCCGGCCAGCCCGATGGCCCCCAGCCACCAGATATGCCAGATCAGCCCGAAACCCATCGCGAAGCTGAAGGCGCCCATGTAGACCCCGA
Source organism: Pigmentiphaga soli (assembly GCF_039541095.1). Taxonomy (NCBI): domain Bacteria; kingdom Pseudomonadati; phylum Pseudomonadota; class Betaproteobacteria; order Burkholderiales; family Alcaligenaceae; genus Pigmentiphaga; species Pigmentiphaga soli. The sequence goes on along the minus strand of NZ_BAABFO010000003.1, from coordinate 159,987 downwards.
TGCCGGTGTTGCGCGGCATATGGATGTCCTGGTAGCGGGCGGGGCGCGCCGCGCCGCCGCGTTCCTTGTCGTGCCAGAACTGGTCCAGCTCGTTGACCTGCGGCACGTGGGCGAAGTTGTAGAACGGTGGCGGCGAGGAGGTGGACCACTCCAGCGTGCGGCCGCCCCAGGGGTCGCCCGTCAGGTCGCGGTTCTGCTCGCGGTCGCGGAAGCTGACGTAGAGCTGCAGCAGCATGAACGCGATGCCCACCATGATGATCGCCGCGCCGAACCAGGCCACGATCAGGTAGGGCTGCCAGCTCGGGTCGTCGTAGTGGTTCATGCGGCGCGTCATGCCCATGAAGCCGAGCACGTACAGCGGCATGAAGGCGACGTAGAAGCCGACCAGCCAGCACCAGAACGCGTACCGGCCCAGGCGCTCGTTCAGCTTGAAGCCGAAGGCCTTGGGGAACCAGTAGGTCAGCGCCGCGATGCAGCCGAACACCACGCCGCCGATGATGGCGTTGTGGAAGTGCGCGATCAGGAACAGGCTGTTGTGCAGCACGAACGACACGCCCGGGATCGCCATCAGCACGCCGGTCATGCCGCCGATCACGAAGGTGATCATGAAGCCCAGCGTCCACAGCACCGGCGTGGTGAAGCGCACGCGGCCGCGGTACATCGTGAACAGCCAGTTGAAGATCTTCACGCCGGTGGGCACCGAGATGATCATCGTCGTGATGCCGAAGAAGGCATTGACGTTGGCGCCCGAGCCCATGGTGAAGAAGTGGTGCAGCCAGACCAGGAACGACAGCACGCCGATCGCCGCCGTGGCGTACACCATCGACTTGTAGCCGAACAGCGTCTTGCCCGAGAAGGTGGAGATGATTTCCGAGTACGCGCCGAAGCAGGGCAGGATCAGGATGTAGACCTCCGGATGGCCCCAGATCCAGATCAGGTTCACGTACATCATGATGTTGCCGCCGAGCTCGTTCGTGAAGAAGTGCATGCCGAGGTAGCGGTCGGCGGTCAGCAGCGCCAGCGTGGCGGTCAGCACCGGGAAGGCGGCGACGATCAGGATGTTGGTGACCAGCGCGGTCCAGGTGAACACCGGCATCTTCATCAGGCTCATGCCGGGCGCGCGCATGCGCAGGATGGTCACGATGAAGTTGATGCCGCTCAATGTGGTGCCGAGCCCGGATATCTGCAGCGCCCATATGTAGTAATCGACGCCCACCCCCGGGCTGAACTCGGTGCCCGACAGCGGCGGCATGGCCAGCCAGCCGGTGGTGGCGAACTCGCCCACGAACAGCGAGAGCATGGTCAGCGCCACGCCCGAGCCGAACAGCCAGAAGCTGAGCGAGTTCAGGAAGGGGTAGGCGACGTCGCGGGCGCCGATCTGCAGCGGCACCACGATGTTCATCAGCCCGGTGATGAAGGGCATGGCCATGAAGAAGATCATGATCACGCCGTGGGCGGTGAAGATCTGGTCGTAGTGGTGGGGCGGCAGGAAGCCTTCGTTGCCGCCCGCCGCCACCGCCTGCTGGGTGCGCATCATCAGCGCGTCGGCGAAGCCGCGCAGCAGCATCACCAGCGCGACGATGATGTACATGATGCCGATGCGCTTGTGGTCCACCGTGGTGAACCATTCCTTCCACAGGTACGTCCACTTGCCGGCGCGCGTGATGGCGCCCAGCAGCAGGGCGCCCAGCACGAGGACGCCGGCCAGCGTGCCCATGACGATCGGTTCATGGTACGGGACGGCGTCGATGGAGAGTTTTCCGAACATGGCTTGCTTACTCCGTCGGCGTGTCGGTAGGGGAAGTGCACATGGCCAGGCCGGCGGGCTCCACGTGCTGGCGCAGGATGGAATCGAACAGGCCCGGCGTGGCCGAGGCGAAATATTCCGTCGGCGCGCGCGTGCTGGGCTGGGCCAGCGCCTGGTAGCTGGAGGGCGTGAGCTGTTCCTGCGAGGCCTTGGCGCGAGCCACCCACTGGTCGAAGCCCTGCGGGGTGGTGGCGATCGCCTTGAAGCGCATGTCGGAGAAACCCGCGCCGCTGTAGTTGGCCGAGATGCCGGGGTATTCGCCGGCTTCGCGCGCGATCAGGTGCAGGCGGGTTTCCATGCCGGCCATCGAATAGATCTGGCTGCCCAGGCGCGGGATGAAGAAGGAGTTCATCACCGTGGCCGACGTGATGCGGAACTGCACCGGCACGTCGACAGGGAAGGCGATCTCGTTGACGGTGGCGATGCCTTGCTCCGGATAGATGAACAGCCATTTCCAATCGAGCGAGACGACCTCGATCACCAGCGGCTTGACGGCCGGGTTGGACGCCTGCAGCGGCCGGTAGGGGTCCAGCTCGTGGGTGCTCTTCCACGTGATCACGCCCAGGATGCCGACGATGATGACGGGAATGGTCCACACCACGACCTCGATCGCGGTGGAGTGCGACCAGGTCGGCGCGTAGTCGGCGCGCGTGTTGGAGGCCCGGTACTTCCAGGCGAAGTACAGGGTCAGCGCGATCACCGGGATCACCACGATCAGCATCAGGCCGAGCGCCGTCAGCAGCAGGGTTTTCTCGTGGGCGCCGATGTCTCCCTTGGGAGAGAGAATGGCCATGTTGCAGCCGCCGAGCAGCAGCGTGGCGCCGGCACAGGCCAATGCCCGCGCCGCGCCGGCGATTGGAAATTTGCTCACTTCAGCCTTGGGGGATGGGGTTGCGGTACGCCGCGAATCCTAGCGCCGATGCGTCATGCTGCCCTGCGACAAAAAGTCGCGCGCAGCATGTCGCGGGGCTGAATGCCGGCGATTCCGGGGCCGGACCGAAGGAGGGGGGCCGGCCTGCCGGCCCGAGGGGGTGCGACGATTGGACGCACCCTGGGGCAGGGTTATTCGGGTTCCGGACCGCGTTCGGGCCCCGGCCGCTTGGCCAGTTTGCGCTGCAGCGAACGGCGGTGCATGTTCAGCAGCCGGGCGGCGGCCGAGACGTTGCCGCCGGTTTCGTGCATGGCCTGCTGGATGTGCTCCCACTCCAGCCGGTGCAGCGGGATCATGGTCGATTCGACCGCCACCGCGTCGCCCTTGTGGCGCTCCAGCGCGCGCAGGATCATCGGCGCGGTGGCTGGCTTGGGCAGGTAGTCGTCGGCGCCGCGCTTGATGGCGTCGACCGCGGTGGCGATGCTGGCGTAGCCGGTCACCAGCAGGATGCGCATGTCGGCGCGCAGGGCGCGCAGCGGGCGGATCAGGGTGAGGCCGGAATCGTCGCCCAGCTTCAGGTCGACCAGCGCGAACGCCGGGCGGATCTCGTCGGCCACGCGCAGCGCCTCGGCGATGGAGGCGGCGGTGCGGGTTTCGAGGCCGCGCCGGGCCAGGCTGCGCTGCAGCGTGGTCAGGTAGAGTTCGTCGTCGTCGATCAGCAAGCCGACGTCGGTGTCGTTCATGGCCAATACTCGATATGTTCCAGCGGCAGCCGGAAGCGGATCCGCACGCCGCCGCCTTCGGCCCCGGTCATCGTCATTTCGCCGCCGAGCCGTTCCACGGTGGCGTGCGACAGCGCCAGCCCCACGCCCAGCCCGCCCGGCTTGCCGCTGCGGAACAGCGTGGCCGGCAGCAGGGTCTGGTTGGGATCGAAGCCGCGGCCGTAGTCTCGCACCTCGCCGCCGAGCGTGCCGTCGCGGTACTCCAGGAACAGATCAACGCGCGGCACGCCGGCCTGTTCGCCGGCATCGGCGGCGTTGTTCAGCAGCGCCTGCAGCAGGTGGGCCACGGACGGGTCCACGCGCAGCGAGGCCGGCAGCGAACCGGTGCGGCGCAGTTCGATCGCGGGCCGCACCAGCCGCCATTGGCCGACCACCTGTTCCAGGTCCACCTCAGCAGGGACCGCCAGATTGCGGATTCGTTCGCGGCACAGCGCCAGCAGTTCGGCCATGGTGGCCGCGTCCGCGCGCAGCGCGTCGGTATCGGCCTGGGCCTCGATTTCGTCGATCAGCAGCGTCATGGTGGCCAGCGGCGTGTTCAGTTCGTGCGCCATCGCCGCGGCGTGGGTAGCCAGCGCGACGATGCCTTCATTGCGGGCGAAGCGTTCGCGCAGCGCGGCCAGTTCGCGCTCGCGCCGGCGCAGGTCGGAGGCCAGCCGGGTGGAGAAATAGACGATGACCGCCATCGAGATGACGAAATTGGCGGCGATGCCCCACAGCAGCAGTTCGTAGGCGTTGCCCTCCACCACTAGGGGCTGGCCGAAGGCGGCGGCCGCGGCGTAGCCGACCAGGCCGGCCAGCGCGGTGGCCAGCGCCCAGCGGCGCGGCAGCGCCAGCGCGGCCAGCGCGATCAGCACCAGGAACAGCATGCCGAACGGATTGGTGATGCCGCCGCTCCAGCCGACCATCCAGGCCAGCACCGCAATGTCGACCAGCAGGTGGGCGAACGCGGTGGCGTGAGGCTGGGCGTCGGGATCGTCGTGGCGCAGGCGCACCAGCACGTACAGGTTGAAGGCGGCCAGCACCGCCACGCCGCCCCATAGCGGGTGCAGCGGCAGATCCAGGCCGAGTATGGCGCTGGCTACGAGGATGGTGGCGGCCTGCCCGCCGATGGCCAGCCACCGCAGGCTGCACAGCAGGCGCAGAAAGGAGATCTCGGTACGGGGCATGCCGGAATACTAGAACATGGCGCGGACCGGGCCTGCGACGATCGGTCGCACCCGGCGGTTCAGCGCGTGGACTGGCGGGGGCCGGGCAGGGCGTCGGAAACCGGCAGGATGGTGCCCGCGGAGCCGGCGGCGCCCAGCACGGGCAGGCTGGCGGCGTCGGCCGGCCCGGGGCCGAAGGCGCGCGGGGTATCGGCCACCCGCCGGCGCAGCGTTTCGATCGCCGCGGCGACCTTGGAGACCGGCAGCAGGTACTTCCACGAGACTTCCCGCAGCCAGCGGCCGGGCACCACCGGCGGCGCGGTGATCGCCAGGCTGGGGGCCCAGCCCGGCGCCCAGCGCAGGGCGATGCGCGGCCGGATGGCCAGCGAAACGGCCGGCACGCCGACGTTGGACGCCAGGTGCGCGAGGCCGGAGTCGTTGCCGACGAAAATGCCCGCGGTGCCCAGCCAGCGCGCCAGATCGGCCAGCGATGCGTAGGCCGCGAGCCGGAATCCCTGCGCCTCGACCCAGGCCCAATCGGCCTGCTCGTCGGGCGCGACGACGAACCACGGCTCGTAGCCGTCGGCGCGCAGGCGCCGCGCCAGCCGCAGGAAGCGCCGGGGCAGCCATTGCTTGTGGATGTCGCTGGCGGTGGGGTGGATGGCCACGCGATTGCGCACCGCCGCGGCGCCGGCGTCGGCCGGCGCCACCAGGCCGTTGTCGCGGGTGAGGTTATCAAGCCCGAAGCAGTGCCTGCACAGGTCGAGCTGGATGTCGATCATCGGCTTGACCTGGCGGTAGGTGGGCCACTGGTCCATGATCCAGACCCGAGGATGCCAGTCGCGCACGTCGCCCACCACGTCCGCCTCGTAGGCGTGCAGCACGACGTCGAAGCCTTCCAGGCGCTGGCGGGCCTGCCCGGCGTCGAACGCGGGTTCGATGCGAAAGCCGGGAAACCAGTTGCCCAATGCGGGCAGATGCCGGCTGAAAATCGTAACGGCAATGCCGTGGCGGACCAGATTGTTGGCCACGACCATCGAAATGAGCGTGTCGCCGATCCGCGGCGACATCACGAACGCAACGGACCAACCTTTCTGGATCGAATGTCGGGGGTGGTTGATGGCGGTTCTACCTGGTGTAACGGTTCAGAACGATACAACTTGAACCGTATTATCACATCTGACGCGGGTTGTCTTATATGGTAACCCTGATTTCGGCGATTTCGCGTCAGTGTCCGCCAGGGCCGGCGCCAGTCAGCCGGCGGCGCCGCGCAGGCCGATGCGCGACCAGAACGAGCGCCTGCGGGTGCGCCGGTTGCCGGCGTAGTCGCGCTGCGAGGCCTTCATGGTATCGCCGAAAAGCTGCGGCGCGCGGTAGCGGTCGAGGTCGTAGCCGGCGGCCAGCGCATCCTGGTAGTAGCGGTCGAACAACGCCGCCAGGTCGGCGCGCGGATGGGGCAGCACCTGGCCGTCGAACCAGTGCCGGCGGCCTTCCTGCGCCAGCCTGGGGAAGGCGTACTTGTGGCTGAACTGCGTGCCCATGTCGGAGTAGTGCAGGATACGGATGGCCTCGGCCGGCTTTTCTTCGCCGTCGATATTGTTGTAGTCGGAGTGCAGCGGCTCGATCAGGCCGGGATGGCCGGCGAAATGGCGCATCATGCGCTGGTGCGAATCCGGTTCGGCGCGCAGCCGTTCCACCGGCGGCAGCTGGGCCCGGGCGGCGGCGCAATCCCACACCGTCACGCAGAAGCGCCACGAGTTCTTGCGGCCCTTGCCGGCCAGCACCTTGCCCGGGCCGAAGGGCATGCGCCACAGTCCGGCCAGGTCGCACAGCACGATCATGTCGGTGTCGAGGTAGATGGCGCGCCCCTGGTAGCCGCAGAACGCCGGCACGCCCCAGCGAAAGCCCGAGAACGGCGTGGCCCAGGTTTCGGTGCGCCAGCCCAGCCCGTGCTCCGGCTCGGCATGCCAGAAGCTGGACGGGTCTCTGGACAGGCGCATCCATTCGATGTCGATGGGCAGCGAACAGTGCTTGCGGGCGCTGTACTCGAGCACCATCATCTGTTCGAGGTCGCAGTCGTTCGGATCGCATCCGACGAACAACCTGATCCGGTCTTCCATGCCCATTCCTTCCCCCCTGCATCGAGTGGCCGGCAGCCTTTTTCAGCCGCCCGCCAACGTGTGCCAATCGAGTTGCCGGAACATGTCGCCCGACAGCGCTCCGCGTGGCGACAGGTTCACGATCTGCACGCCCGATTCGCGCAACAGGGCGGCCGCTTGCACGAACGATGGCAGGATGTGGCCCGGCAGGTAGGCGTCGAGCGTGGTCGGCAGGCGGTCGGCGGCCGATTCGTAGAAACGCGGCGCGGCGGCGGCGTCGACGAGATCCACGCCGTGCAGCACGATTTCCGTGAAACCAAGCCAGGCCATGATCTGCAGGGCAGTGTACGCCACCGTCCCGACGTCGAACACGCCTTTGCGGATATCGTGGCCGAATCCCAACGCGCGTTCGAGGTCGAAAATGGCCAGTTCGCTTTCGGAGTGGTCGCGCCGCACCTCGGCCATCGTGCGTGCCGGCAGCCAGGCCCGCCACTGCGGATTTTCCACCAGGAACAGGCGACAGCGCAGCGCCTCGGGCGGCACCAGTTGTAACACGTGCCACAGGCACAGCGGGGTGGTGAACAGCAGCAGGTCCTGCGCCACGATGCGGCGGACCATGCCGGGCCGGGCGCGGACGAAGCCGGTATCGTTGAAACAGTAATAGTCGAATCGCACCGGGTGGCGGTCGGCCAGCGCGATGGCGCCGTTGACGCCCATCACATGGGAGAGCGACAGGCGGCCGTAGTCGATCTCGTTGATGGAGGGGCCGCTGGCGATGATGTGGCCCATGCCGGAGGCGGCGCCGCGCGCCAGCTCCGTGTTGGCCAGCGGCAGTGGCCGGCCCCGGTACGAATAGCCGGCGATGTTGCCGTCGGCGTCGCGATCGACGGCGACATGGGGCCACAGGCGTTCGTTGTGGCGGTAGCGGGGGCCATGGCTGTAGCGGTACAGCAGCTTGAGCGCGGTGTTGGCGAGACGGCGGGAAACAGGCATAGGGCGGCATTGTTCATGCGCCGCGGCCGGATGTCGAGTCCGTCAGCCATGTTAGCATCGTGCCGGCGCGGCAGCGGCACGGCTGCCATCGCGCCCGCCATCACGGGGCCCAAGTCTTGAATTCCCACGCAAATCCTTCCGCCGCCGCGCGGCCCGCGGCCGCCGGCCGGTCCAGCACCTGGATCGCGCTGCTGGTGGCCGTCGCTTTCTTCATGGAAAACCTCGACGGCACCGTCATCACGACCGCCGTGCCGCAGATGGCGGCATCGTTCGGGGTGCAGCCGGTCGACCTCGATATCGGCATCAGCGCCTACCTGCTCGCGCTGGGCGTCTTCATCCCGTGCAGCGGCTGGGTGTCGGAGCGCCTGGGCGCGCGCACCGTGTTCACCGCCGCGATGGCGGTGTTCACCGTATCGTCGCTGCTGTGCGGCTTCGCGCAGGAGCTGAGCCAGTTCGTGGCGCTGCGCGTGCTGCAGGGCGTGGGCGGCGCCATGATGGTGCCGGTGGGGCGGCTGGTGGTGCTCAACAGCACGCCCAAAGAGAAGCTGATCAACGCCATCGCCACGCTGACCTGGCCGGCGCTGGTGGCGCCGGTGCTGGGCCCGCCGGTGGGCGGCTTCATCACCACCTACGCGTCGTGGCGCTGGATCTTCTACCTGAACCTGCCGATCGGGCTGGCGGCGATGGCCGCCGCGCTGGCGCTGATCCCGAACGATCGCGCGGCCGTGCGGCGGCCGTTCGACTGGCCGGGCTTCCTGCTGGGCGGCACGGCGCTGTTCAGCCTGCTGTGGGCGGTCGAGCAGGTGGGCGGCGCGCAGGCCGCCTGGGGCCGGGCGGCGCTGTTCTTCGCGCTGGGCGCCGCGCTGCTGGCCGGCTGCGTGGTCCACCTGCGGCGCGCTGCCAATCCGATGATCGACCTGAGCGTGCTCAAGGTGCCGACCTTCGTGGTCACCATCGCCGGCGGTTCGCTGTTCCGCATGACGGTGGGGGCCACGGCCTTCCTGCTGCCGGTGATGTTCCAAGCCGGCTTCGGGCTCGATGCGTTCCACGCCGGCCTGCTGATGATCGCGATCTTCGGCGGCAACCTGGTGATCAAGCCGGCCACCACGCCGCTGCTGCGGCGTTTCGGCTTCCGGCGCGTGCTGCTGGTCAACGGCGTGCTGAACGCCGCGGCGCTGCTTACCTATGCCTGCATGTCGCCCGCCACGCCGGTGCCGCTGATCGCCACGCTGCTGTTCATCGGGGGCGTATCGCGCTCGATCCATTTCACCGGCCTGAACACGCTGGCCTTCGCCGATGTGCCCGACAACCGGATGCGGCCGGCCAATACGCTGTTCAGCACGGCTTTCCAGCTGATGATGGGCATGGGCGTGGCGCTGGGGGCGCTGGCCGCGCGCGGCGCCCACTGGCTGAACGGATTGACCGGCATGGACGCGCTGCCGGCCATGGACTACCGGCTGGCCTTCGTGGTGCTGGCGGTGCTGTCGTTGCTGAGCCTGGCCGACGCCTGGCGGCTGCCGCCCGACGCCGGCGACCACGTGGCGCGTCGCCGCGCGCGTTGATTCCACCGGAACCGCAGAGAGGTTTGCCGATGATCGATCACTTCCTCATGTTCGCGCACTACAACGCGTGGGCCAACGGCCGCCTGTACGACGCCGTGGCGGCCCTCGACGATGCCGCGTACCGGGCCGACCGCGGCGCCTTTTTCAAATCGGTGCACGGCACGCTGAACCACTTGCTGGTAACCGACTGTATATGGCTGGGGCGCTTCACGGGCGAGGGCGGCCCCGGCTATCGGCTGGACGCGATCCTGTTCCAAGACTTCGATGCGCTGCGCCGCGCGCGGGTGGCGCAGGACCAGGCCATCCTGGATTACGTGGCCGGGCTGGACGCCGCCGCGCTGGAGGCCGACATCCGCTACCGCCGCGTGGTCGACAACGACGACGTGCGGCAGCCGCTGGCGCAGGCGCTGGCCCATCTGTTCAACCACCAGACGCACCATCGCGCCCAGGTCCATACCATCCTGACCGGGCTGGGCGCGGAGGGCCCGGAGCTGGATCTGCTGGCGTACCAGCGCCTGCGGGCCGCCGGACGCGCCTGAGCGCCGCCAGCGGCGGCCCCGATGCCCGGCCTCAGTGGGCCGACTTGGATTTATGGGCCGGCTTGCCCTTCTGCGGGGTGGAAGCCATTTTCTCGAGCTCCTTCTTGCTCATCGAGTCGTACATCGAGCGCGAGGCGCTGTGCAGTTCGCCGGCCTTGCGCTCGCCGCGCTTGGCCGACAGCGCGGCGCCGGCCGCCATCTGCTGGGCTTTCGATTTCGCTGGCATGGGGGATCTCCTTCGCATAGAGGAGCCTGCAGGGCAGCAAGCCCCATGCCCACCGGGCGCCGGGGGCTTTTCATCGAAAGCGGGGCCGCACTCGGTTAGGATAGCGGCGCGCCGCCTGCCGCGGGCGGCCGGAACGGGCACAATGCCGTGCCGCGAGGCTTTCCTTTCGAACGAGGTTCTGCGATGACCGATACCGCCGATTGTTGCCGCAGGGCTGGAATGGGCCTGCAGGCTACGCGGCGCGAATGGATCGGCCTGGCCGTGCTGGTGCTGCCCTGCCTGCTGTATTCGATGGATCTTACGGTGCTGAACCTGGCCGTGCCCCACCTGGCCGTGGACCTGGCGCCGAGCTCGCTGCAGATGCTGTGGATCGTCGACATCTACGGCTTCCTGCTGGCCGGCTCGCTGATCACCATGGGCACGCTGGGCGATCGCATCGGGCGGCGGCGCCTGTTGATGATAGGGGCCGCCGCGTTCGGCGCGGCTTCGGCCGCGGCGGCGTTCTCGACCACGCCTGCGATGCTGATCGCCGCCCGCGCGCTGCTGGGCGTGGCGGCGGCCACGCTGGCGCCGTCGACGCTGTCGCTGATCCGCACCATGTTCGCCGATCCGCTGCAGCGCCGGCTGGCGATCGGCATCTGGGTGGCTGGCTTCTCGGCCGGGGGCACCATCGGCCCGCTGGTGGGCGGCGCGCTGCTCGCGCATTTCTGGTGGGGCTCGGTGTTCCTGCTGGCGGTGCCGGTCATGGCGGCCTTGCTGCTGCTGGCTCCGAGGCTGCTGCCGGAGTCGCGCGATCCGCGGCCGGGCCGGCTCGACCTGGCGAGCGCCGGCTTGTCGCTGGCGGCGGCGCTGCTGGTGATCTACGGCATCAAGCATATCGCCGGCAGCGGGCTGGATGGGCTGGCGATTGCCGCCATCGCGGCGGGAGCGGCCGTGGGCGTGGCCTTCGTGCGCCGCCAGCGGCGCCTGGCCGACCCGCTGATCGATCTCGCGCTGTTCCGCGCCCCCGGCTTCGGGCCGGCGCTGGGCATCAATGTGATGGGCCTGTTCGTGGCTTTCGGCGCCTTCCTGTTCATCGCCCAATACCTGCAGCTGGTGCTGGGCATGCCGCCGCTGGAGGCCGGCATCTGGACCGTGCCGTCTGGGCTGGCCTTCGTCGCCGGTTCGGTGGCCACGCCGGCATTGGCGCGCCGCGTCGCACCCAACTGGCTGATCGCCGGCGGTTTCGCGCTGGCCGCGGCCGGTTTCGCGCTGCTGACGCAGGTGGGCGAGGGCGGCCTGGGCGTGCTGGTGGCGGGCGTGGTGCTGTTCAGCGCGGGGCTGTCGCCGGTCGGCACCGTCACCACCGATCTGGTGGTCGGGCTGGCGCCGCCGGCGCGGACCGGCGCGGCGTCGGCCATTTCCGAAACCAGTTTCGAGTTCGGCGGCGCGCTCGGCATTGCCGTGTTCGGGAGCATCGTCACCGCGAGCTACCGGGCGGCGGTGGCCGATACGCTGCCGGCCGGCCTGCCGCCGGAGGCGGCCGCGGCCGCGCGCGACACCCTGGCCGGCGCCGCCGAGGCGGCCAGCCGCTTGCCGCCGCACAGCGGCGAGGCCGTGCTGACGGCCGCGCGCGCCGCCTTCACGCATGCCTTCGAACTGATGTCGGCCCTGTGCGGGCTGGCGGCGCTGGCTGCCGCCGTGTTTGCCGCGCTGCTGCTGCGCCGCGCGCGGGAGGCCTGAACATGGCCGGGGCAAGACGCCGGATCGCACGCGCGGCGGCCATCGTCGCCGGCGCCGCGGCAGCCGTGCTGGCGGCGGGCGGCGTGGCGGCCTGGCTGTTCCTGCGCGCCAGCCTGCCGCAGCTGGACGGCGAACGCGCGCTGGCCGGGCTGGGCCGGCCAGCGGCGATCGTGCGCGACGCGCAGGGCAGCGTGACGGTGCGCGCCGCCGATCGCCGCGACCTGGCCTTTGCCACCGGCTTTGCGCACGCGCAGGACCGCTTTTTCCAGATGGACTTGACGCGCCGCGCCGCCGCCGGCGAACTGGCCGCCCTGGTCGGCCCGGCGGCGCTGCCGATCGACCAGCGCCGCCGGCTGCATCGCTTCCGCGCGCGGGCCGAACGGGCCTACGCCGCGCTGCCGGCCGCGCACCAGGCGCTGCTGCGCCGCTATGCGGACGGCGTCAACGCCGGCCTGGCGGCGCTCGGCGCGCGGCCGTTCGAGTACGCGCTGCTGCGCGGCAGCCCCGAGCCGTGGCGGCCCGCCGATACGCTGCTGATCATCTACGCGATGTACTTCGACCTGCAAGGCGCCGAGATCGAGCGCGTGCTGTCGCGCGGGGCGCTGCGCGAACTGCTGCCGCCGGCGCTGCTGGCGGCGCTCACCCCGCGCGCCAGCCACTGGGATGCGCCGCTGGACGGCATCGCGCCGGCCGCCGGCGCCGATGCCGCGCCGCCGCGTCCGACCTGGCTGGATACGCCCGACGCGCCCAGGCCGTGGCAATGGGACCGATGGCGGATCGCCGCGGCCGGCACGCCGCCGTCCTCGGCGCTGGGCAGCAATGCCTGGGCGGTGGGCGCGGCGCACGGCGCGGACGGCCGCGCCCGGATCGCCAACGACATGCACCTGGGCCTGCGCCTGCCCAATATCTGGTACCGGCTGACGCTCGAACTTCCGGCCGCCGGCGGCGCGACGCGCCGCGTATCGGGCGTGAGCCTGCCCGGCGCGCCGGTGGTGGTGGCCGGCAGCAACGGCAACGTGGCCTGGGGCTTCACCAACAGCTACGGCCATTTCGTCGACCTGGTCCGGCTCGACGTGGACCCGTCCGACCCGCGCCGCTACCGCGGCCCGGACGGCGCCTGGCAAGAGGCGGCCGAATCGGTCGAGACGATTGCCGTGCGCGGCGCCGAATCGGTCCGCCTGATCGTGCGCGATACCCGCTGGGGACCGATGCTGCAGTCCGGCGGCCGCATCTACGCCGTGCGCTGGATCGCCCATCTGCCCGATGCCGCCAACCTCGCGCTGATCGGCCTGGAGACCGCCGCCGACGTTCCGCAGGCGCTGAGCGTGGTTCGATCCGCGGGCGTACCCACGCAGAACATCATGGCGGTCGACCGCGCCGGCCGCATCGGCTGGACCCTGGCCGGTCCGCTGCCGGCCGCGGCGCTGGACCCGGACGGCTTCCCGGTGGAGGCCGCGCAGGCCGGCGCGCCCCTCGCGCGGCTGCCCGCCGCCGACTACCCGTCCGTGATCGATCCCGCCGGCGGCCGTTTGTGGACCGCCAACAGCACGCAGCTGGGCGACCCGGCGGCCCAGCGCCGGATCGGCGACGGCGGCGCCGACGTCGGCGCGCGCGCCACCCAGATCCGCGATGCGCTGTTCGCCGCCGACCGTTTCGACGAGCCGGCCTTGCTGGCGATCCAGCTCGACGACCGCGCCCGCTGGATCGAGCCGTGGCGCCGCTTGGCGCTCGACACGCTGGACGCCGCCGCCGTCGACGGCCATCCGCAGCGCGCCGACTTCCGCCGCATCGTCGCCGCCTGGAACGGCCGGGCCGACGCCGACGGCGCCGGCTACACGCTGCTGCGCGCCTTCCACGGCGCGTTGTACGAGGCCTGGTTCGGCCCGCTCGACGACCGCCTGGCGGCCGTGGCGCCGGGCCTGTCGGTGCGCCATGCCTCGTCGCGGCTGCTGCCTGTCATGGAAACACTCCTGCGCACCCAGTCCTGGCGGCCGGCCTATGCGGCCGACTGGCGGTCTTTCGTATTGGACCGCATCGACGCCGCCATCGCGGGCCTGACGGCCGGCGGCGCGCGGCTGGACGACGCCCGCTGGGGCGAACGCAACCGGCTGGCGATGATGCACCCGCTGGCCCGCGCGCTGCCGGCGCCGCTGCGGCGCTGGCTGTCCGCGCCGGCGCGGCCCATGCCGGGCGACATCAACATGCCGCGGGTGCAGGGCGCGGCGTTCGGCGCCTCGGAGCGCTTCGCCGTCGCGCCCGGCCACGAAGAAGAGGGCATCATGGAAATGCCCGGCGGCGCCTCGGGCCATCCCTTGTCGCCGTTTTTCCTGGCCGGGCACGATGCCTGGGCCGGTGGCGAACCGGCTGCCTTCCTGCCCGGCCCCGACGCGCACCGCCTGGCGCTGGTGCCGGCGCCGTAGGGCAACCGCTGTCAGTCCACCTTCAGTTTCGCGGCCCGGATCACTTCTCCCCAGCGCCCGGATTCCTCCTTGAGGAAGGCGCCGGCTTCGGCGGGCGTATTGGCGATCGGCGTGCTGCCCAGTTCTTCGATCTTTTTCTTGATCTCGGGACTTTTCATCGCCTCGGCGATGGCGGAGGACAGTTTCGACGCGATCTCCGGCGGCGTGCCGGGCGGCGCCACCATCGCCACCCAGCTCAGGGCGGCGAAGCCGGGCAAGGTTTCGGCAATGGCCGGAATCGCGGGAAAGGCGGGGTGGCGCTGCGGGCTGGTCACCGCCAGGACTTTCATCTTGTCGGTGTTGAAGTACGGCCCGGCGCTGGTCTGGAACGCGAACAGCATATTGATGTGGTCGCCCAGGAAATCGCTCAGGGATTGCGCGCTGCCCTTGTAGGGAACCTGGGTCAGCTCGATGCCCGTCTTCATCTCCAGCATGACGCCCGACAGATGCGACGGCGCGCCGACGCCGGAGGTGCCGTAGCGCAAGGCGCCGGGATGGGCCTTGGCATACGCCAGCAATTCGGCCAGGTTGCCGACGGGCACCGACGGCGTCACCGACAGGAACATCGGCGACGAACTGATGATCGTGACCGGCGTGAAGGCGGTGGGATCGTAGTTGAGCTTGGTGTACAGATGCTGGTTCATCACCAGCGGTCCTTCGGCCGATGCTAGCAGGGTGTAGCCATCCGGGCTGGCCTTGGCCACCAATTGCGCGCCCACGGCGCCGTTGCCCCCGGCGCGGTTCTCGACGACGACGGGATGCCCCCATTTGGCCTGGAGCGCCGCGCCGAACAGCCGCGCCATCGTATCGACGCCGCCCCCTGCCGGGTACGGAACGATGATGGTAATCGGGGCGTGCGGGTATGCCTGGGCGTAGGAGGCCGAGGACAAACCCAGTGCGGCGATGCATAGAAGCCGCCCGAACGATGTGGATTTCACCATGGTCGAGTCATTCCCTGCGTTGACGAAAATGAGGCTGGGCCGCAATGGCGGCTTATTCGGCGTACTCGGCCACGTCCAGCGATACGTTCGGCGTCACGCCGTCGAGCAGCACGCCGCTTCCGACGTAGCCCTGGAACTGTTCCGGTGGCAGGGGACGGGCATCGGGGTCGGACAGCCACAGCCGCAGCAAGTGGCGCTTGCGCGCCGGATCGGGCCAGTCCTCATAGCTGCGCCGGGCGTGCAGCGTCACGCAGTTGTTGAGAAACTGGATGTCGCCGGGCGCGAACGGAATGTCTATCGAGCACTCGACCGCCGTTTCGCGATAGAGCCGGATGGCCTCTTTCTGGATCGGGGTCAGCGGCGGCACGCCTGGCAGCGCCTGCGCCTTGTCGATGAAGGCGCCGGCCCCCACCGCGCTGAAATAACCCTTGTAGAAGGTGAAGATCGGCAGCTTGTAGAAGGGCTGCTCGCCGGGATTCACCTCGCCCGCCTTGGAACGGTAGAAGTCCTTGGCGAGTTCCTCCACCAGATCGGGACGGCGTTCGAGCATGCGGTTGTACACCGTCACGGAACTCGCGACCATGCTCTGGCCGCCGCTTTTCGCGGTGCGCAGGCAGAGCAGGCCGACGTGGGTACAGGCATCCGAATGCAGCACCAGGCCGGCATTCGTCTGATAGGACCGGACGTTGAGATCGGCGTAGTTCGCGCCGGTATCTTTCACGTGCGCGATCAAATGGCCCTTGGCGTTTTGCGAGGTCCGCCGGCCCAGATGATCGCCGATGCCCAGATAGGCAACGGCCTGGCCCAGGCGGTCCAGGCGATCGACGGGAAATCCCCGCAGCATGACCATGCCGCGGCCGTCCACCAGTTCGCGCCGGACGTCGCGCAGAACTTCTCCGAAGCCGCCCAGCCGGAAATTCGACGTGCACACTGCTTCCGGCGGGATGCCGCGGCGCAGCGCGTCTTCGGTCGCCTCCACGATTTCGGCGCAATCGCGATCGCTCAGCCGGTAACTCCACGATTCCAGGGGCGGCAGCGTTTCAGGCGTCCAGCCCGCCGGATCGACGACCGGAGCCATGGGGTACGCCGGCTCTCTTTTCGATGTGCCAAAACTGCGGAAATTGCCCATTATTTTTCTCCAAGCGTTAGAGAAGGCTGCTTGCCTGCAGCCCCTCCGTCTGGTTCGCCGGCGGGAAATGACGGTGACTAGTAACGTTCCAATCTAGGTATTTATTCTTTTTTTGATACTAGTTTTGTGAACATCGTAAGTCAATATTTTTGTGCGGCGCAAGGTGGCGCCTGCGGGCCGAGCCGCATCCGAAGGTGCCAAGAGGTGGGCTGCGTCAGGGACGCGCAGCGGCCAGGTTCGCCCCGGCCCAGTCGCCGCCGAGGGCCTTGACCAGGTAGACGGAAGTCAGCAGCCGCTGCCCGTCGAGCTGCGCCGCCTGGCGTTCGCTGCTGAGCAGGCTCTGCTGGGCGGTGATGACGTCGAGGTAGGTGGTGGCGCCGCCTTCGTAGCGGCTGTTGGCCATGTCGAGCACGCGGCGGGCGGTGGCGACGGCGGTGTGGGCCTGGGTCGAGGCGCGGGAGAGGGCGGCCAGGCCGGTGATGCCGTCTTCCACTTCCTGCATCGCGGTCAGCACGACGCGGCGGTAGGTGGCGACGGAGGCGTCGTAGCCCGCCTGCGCGAAATCCAGGTTGGCGCGGGCCCGGCCGGCATCGAACAGGACCTGGGTGGCCGATACGCCCAGCGACCACAGGATGCTGGATGCTTCGAACAGCGTGGACAGCGTGCGCGTTTCGAGCCCGACCGAGGGCGCCAGCGTCACGCTGGGATAGAAGGCGGCATTGGCCACGCCGATCTGCGCGTTGGCCACCGCCATCGCGCGCTCGGCAGAGGCGATGTCGGGCCGCCGTTCGAGCAGGTCGGAGGGCAGGCCGAGCGGGATCTCGGGCGGCGTCATGTCGCGCAGCTGGGTCGGCAACGAGAATTCCGGCGCCGGCGTGCCGGTCAGCGTCGCGATGGCATGTTCGTACTGGGCGCGCTGGCGGCGCAGCACGTCCACCTGGGTCAGCGTGGTGTCGAGCACGCCTTGCTGCTGGGCCACTTCCAGGCCCGAGGCCGCGCCCAGGTCGTGGCGCGAGGTGACCAGTTCCAGCGCCCGCCGCTGCAGGTCGATCGAGCGCGACAGCACGTTCAGTTCGACGTCGAGCTCGCGCAGGTTGACGTAGTCGGCCGCCAGCTCGGCCGTCAGCAACAGCCGCGTGTTGGCCAGGTCCGCCTCCGACTGCTCGGCCGAGGCCTGGGCGCCGGCGACCGCGCTGCGCACGCGGCCCGCCAGGTCGGCCTCGTAGCTGGCGGTGAACGACAAGGTGTCGTCGTTCTGCACGGTGGAGAAGGTTTCGGACGAATAATTGGTGCGCGGCCGGTTGGCCGAGGTTTTCTGCCGGGCCAGGCGGCCGCCTACGGAAAGCTGCGGGAACAGGCCGGCCGAGGTGGCGGTGGCCGAGGCGCGGGCCTGGGTGAGGCGGGCGGCGGCGATGGCCAGGGTGGGGCTATTGGCGAGCGCACGCTGCTCCAGGGCATTGAGCTGCGGATCGCCGAAGCGTTGCCACCAGGGGCCTTTGTCGTCGGCGTCGCGCGGCGTGCCGGCGCGCCAGGGCGGCTCCAACTTCCACGAAACGGGCAGGTCGACCGCCGGCTTGCTGTAGGGCGGCGGGGTGGCGCAGCCGGCCAGCACGGCGGCGGCCGCGGCGGCCAGCAGGCGTGCGGATTTCATCGCGGGCATGGCTTTCACAGCGGGGTCTTGGCCGGCGCGGCGGCCGGCGCCGGATCGGCCGGCGCCAGCGCCACCCGGTCGCCGTCGGCCAGCGAGTCGGCCGGATTGAGCACCATCCGGTCGTTGGGGCCCAGGCCGTCCAGGATTTCCAGCGTCTGGCCGAAATTGCGGCCCAGCGTCACGGCGTGCAAGTGCACCACTCCCGAATCGTCGACCACCGCCACGCGCGGGCCTTCGCCGCGGAACAGCAGGGCGTTGGAGGGCACCGTCAGCGCCTTGGTGGGGCCGATCTCCAGCGATACCTGGACGTAGGCGCCCGGCATCAGGATGCCGTCCTTGTTGGGCAGCGAGACCTCGACCTGCATGGTGCGGGTGGCGGTGTCGATGGCCGAGGCGATGCGCGCCACCTTGCCCTGGAACTGCTGGCCCAGCAGTTCGGGCTGGGTCACGGTCACGGGCTGGCCGGGCTTGACCATTTGCGAATAGGCCTGCGGCACGTTGACGTAGATGCGCAGCGGATCGGTCTGCGACAGCATGAACAGCGTGCGGCCATTGCCGCCGCCGGCGTCGATCAGATCGCCCACGTCGACGTTGCGGCGGGTGATGACGCCGGAGAAGGGCGCCACCACGCGCTTGAAGCCCTCGAGCTGGCGCAGCCGCTGCTCGTTGGCCTGGGCCGCCGCCAGGTTGGCGCGCGCCTGGGCCGCGGCGCTGCGGCGTTCTTCCAGGTCCTGCTGCGAGACCACGTCTTTCTGCCGCAGACTTTCCCAGCGGGCCACGGTGCTTTGCGCGAAGTTCAGGCTGGCTTCGGCCTGCTGGCGGGCGGCCACCGCCTGCGATAGCTGCTGGTCGATTTCCGGGGTTTCGATCTCGGCCAGCAGTTCGCCTTTCTCGACGCGGCTGCCGATGTCCTTGGTCCAGCGCTTGAGGTAGCCGCTGGCGCGCGCGGCGATGGGCGACTGCACGAAGCCTTGCAGCGTGCCGGGCAGCAGCAGCGACCGGCTGTCGTGGCCGCTGCCCGGCAGCACCGTCTTCACGTACTGCGTGGCCAGTTCGGTGGACTGCGATTCCAGCGCGCGGGCGTTGGCCATGCGGCTGAGCACCGTGCGCCCGGCGCCGATCGCCAGCACCGCCAGCACCACGATGCCGAGGACGCGGGTGCGGCGCATGACCTGGTGGCGCCTGAGCAGTTCGTGCGGGTCCGTGTCGGGATCCAGCGGATGGATGCCCAGCGCCGAATGGCGTTGCTCCGTCATGTTCAGCTCTCCAGGGACGACGCGCGGCGGAGGTTGGCGGAACGGGCCGCCGCGCGCCGCGCCAGCCGTTCATGGACGCCGGCGTACACCACCGGCACGAAGAAAAGCGTGGAAACCGTGGCGAACAGCAGGCCGCCGATCACCGCGCGGCCGAGCGGCGCGTTCTGTTCGGCGCCTTCGCCCAGGCCCAGGGCCATCGGAATCATGCCGATGATCATCGCCAGCGCGGTCATCAGCACCGGGCGGATGCGGGTGGAGCCCGCCTCCAGCGCGGCCGACAGGATGGGCATCGCTTCCTCGCGCCGCTGACGGGCGAACGATACCAGCAGAATACTGTTGGCGGTGGCCACCCCCATGGTCATGATGGCGCCGGTAAGCGCCGGCACGCTGAGCGTGGTGCCGGTGATGAACAGCATCCAGGCGATGCCGGCCAGCGCGGCGGGCAGCGCCGCGATCACGATCAGCGCGTCGATCCACGATTGGAAGTTGACCACGATCAGCAGGTAGACCAGCACGATGGCCATCGCCAGCCCGACGCCCAGGCCGATGAACGAGGCCTTCATCGTCTGCACCTGGCCGCGCACGACCAGGCGGCTGCCGCGCGGCAGCTTCGATTGCATGGCGTCGACCCTGTCCTGCACCTGCGAGGCGACGCTGGCCAGGTCGGTGCCCTGCACGCTGACGTAGATGTCGACCGCCGGCTGGATGTTGTAGCGCGACAGCACTGCGGGCTGGGCGGCGGGCGCGACGCTGACCAGGTTGCCGAGCAGCTGCGGCGGGCTGCCGGCGGTGGCGGCGGCCGCCGCGCCGGAGGCGGCCACCGGCAGGTTCATCATGGCGTCGAGCGAATCGATGCGGTATTGCGGCGCCTGCACCGCCACCCGGTACGAGATGCCGTTGCGCGGATTGAGCCAGAAGCCGGGCGAGGTCTGCGAACTGCCCGACAGCGCGATCAGCACGTTCTGCGTCACGTTGGACGCGTTCAGTCCCACCTGCTGCAGGCGGGTGCGGTCCATCGTCATCGCCAGCACCGGCTGGTTCATGCGCTGGTGCACGTGGGTATCGACCGCGCCGGGAATTTCGCGGATCGATTTCGCCAGCTCGCCGGCCAGTCCGGCGTTGGCCTGCAGATTGTTGCCGGTGAACTGGACGTCGATCGCCGCCGGCAGCCCGAAGTTCAGGATCTGGGTGACGATGTCGGCCGGCTGGAAGAAGAATTCGACGCCTGGATAGCGCTTGGGCAGTTCGGCCCGCAGCAGCGAGATGAATTCCTCGGTGGGGCGGTGCCCTTCGCGCAGCGCCATCTGGATCTCGCCGTCGAGCGTGCCGATGGTGCCGGCGTTGCTGAACGACAGGTTGATGCCGCTGTTGGGAACGCCCAGATTGTCGAGGATGGTTTCCAGCTGGTCGGCCGGGATCAGCTGGCGGATGGTGGCCTCGACCTGGTCGGCCAGGCGCGCGGTTTCCTCGATCCGGGTGCCGGTGGGCGCCCGCATGTGCAGCCGGATCAGGCCGGCGTCGACGTTGGGGAAGAAGTCGCGCCCGAGGAAGGGATAGAGCGCACAGGACAGCACGCAAAAGCCGAAGAAGACCAGCCCGAAGGCCCGGCGCTGCGCCAGCAGGGCCGACAAGGCCAGCGTGTAGGCGCGCCGCGCCCGCTCGAAGCGCTGGTCGAAGGCGCGGTACAGGCGCTGCAGCGGGCCGCGCTTGGCATCCGGGTCGGCGTGGGCCTGCGCCGGACCCATCAGCAGCATGACCAGCGTGGGCACCAGGGTCCGCGACAGGATGTAGGAGGCCGCCATCGCGAACACGACGGCCTCGGCCAGCGGCACGAACAGGAATTTCGCCACGCCGGACAGAAAGAACATCGGCACGAACACGATGCAGATGCACAGCGTGGAGACGAAGGCGGCCACGCCGATTTCGTTGGCGCCCTCGAGGATGGCCTGGTTCAGTCCGGTGCCCAGGTGCAGGTGGCGCTCGATGTTCTCGATCGTGACGATGGCCTGGTCGACCAGGATGCCCACCGACAGCGCCAGGCCGCCGAGCGTCATCAGGTTCAGCGTCTCGCCCAGCATGTTCAGCGCCAGGATCGAGGCCAGGATCGACAGCGGGATGGTCAGGCCGATGATCAGCGTGCTGCGCCAGTTGCCCAGGAACAGCAGCACCATCGCCGCGGTCAGCGCCGCGGCGATCAGCGCTTCCACCACCACGCCCTTGACCGCCGCCTTGACGAACAGCGACTGGTCGAACAGCGGGGTGACCTTGATGTCCTGCGGCAGGATCTGCAGCACGCGGGGCAGCAGCTCGCGGATGCCGGCCACGATGTCGAGCGTGGAGGCGCTGCCATTCTTCAGTACCGACAGCAGCACGCCGTGCGCGCCGTTCTGGCGCACGATATTGGTTTGCGGCGAATAGCCGTCGCGCACGAAGGCGACGTCGTGCAGGTAGATCGTGCCGCCGCCAGGCGTGGTGCGGATCGGTATGTTGTTGAGCCCGGCGATGCTGTCGGGCGAGCCGTTGAGCTTGACCGAATATTCGGTGGCGCCGAGCTTGGCGGTGCCCGAGGGCAGGATCAGGTTCTGCGCATTGACGGCGGTGACCACGTCGGTGGGCGACAGGCCGTGCGCCTGCAGCGCCTGCATGTCGATGTCGACCGACACCAGCCGGTTGCGGCCGCCGTAGGGGCCGGGCACCGCGGTGCCCGGCACGGTGATCAGCTGCGGCCGCAGCACGTTGAGCGCGGCGTCGAACAGCGACTGCTCGGGCAGCGTCGCGCTCGACAGGCCGAGCTGGATGACCGGGATGCTGGAGGCCGAGTAGTTGATGATCAGCGGCGGGGTGATGCCGGGCGGCAGCTGGCGCACCATGGGCTGTTCGGCCGCCACCACCTGCGAGATCGCGGTCTGCAGGTTGGCCGTGGGCTGGAAGAACACCTTGATGACCGTCACGCCGTCGAGCGACTGCGACTCGATGTGCTCGATGTCGTTGACGGTGGTGGTGATGCTGCGCTCGTTGGCGGCGGCGATGCGCTGGCCCATTTCCTCGGCCGACAGGCCGGTGTAGGTCCAGATGACGCTGACCACCGGGATGTTGATCTCCGGAAAGATATCGGTGGCCATCCGCGACAGCGTGAACGGCGTCGCCAGCACGATAAGCAGTGCCATGACGATGAACGTATAGGGACGGCGCAGCGCCAGCTGGACGAAGGACACGGTTCTACTTCCGCCTGGGAATGAGCGAGATCATGCTGGGTGGGAAAGACGCATTCGGTGGGTGGGGAGCCGGGGGAGATACGCAGCGTATGCTGCACTGCAAAATAGATCCTTGGCTTACGGCCGGACGGTCCGGTCCGGCAAGCTCGGGGGCGCGGGGAGGGCCGGCGGACGGGCGTCGGGAATGCGGCGGTCTGTCACGGGGATTTCAGCTTCATGTCAGAAATTGCGGGCAACCCGGCAGGATCGCCGGCCGATAGCGAACATAGCGGTTTTGTACTGAATGTAACCTGATAGTCCGGCATGGCGCTATCGTGGTTTTCGCCATCTCCATATAACCGACAGGCCGTCTCGGTGCGCTGCAGCAAGGGTTGGCCGCGGCCACGGCATGCGCGCGGGGTGTCGCGTTTCAGCCGGCGGCGCGCATGCGGGCGCGTTCGATTTCGGTCCGCGTCCAGCGCGGCGCCACCATGCCGATGAAGTCGATCATGAAGCCGCGCAGGAACTGGTCGCGGCGAACGGTGATCCAGGCGGTGGAGGGCGGAAACAGATGGCCCGCCATCACCATGCCGAGGGCGGTGTCGCGCGCGGCGTCGAAGGCCATGGTCTGGATCACGGCGATGCCCAGGCCGGCCGCCACGTAGTCTTTCACCAGCCCGGCGTCGGTGGTGCGCAGCGTGATGCGCGGGAAGATGCCGGCGGCGTCGAAGGCCTTGCGCACCACCGCGCCGGTGTCGAGCTGGTTGTCGTACATGATCAGCCGGTTCTGCGCGAGCTGCGCCAGGCTCGGCCGGCGCTTTTTCAGGATCGCGTGGCCGCGCGGCGCGATGATGCAGCGGTGGATGGCGTAGGCCTCGAAGCGCACCACGTTGCGCGGCAGTTCGGCCGGCAGCGTGCTGACGCCGACGTCGACCATGCCGCGCGATACCCAGTCGGCCACCTCGGCCGGCGTGCCCTGGGCCATGGTCAGGCTCACTTCGGGATAGGCCTCGACGAAGCGGCGGGCAACGTCGACCAGCGCGTGGCGGGCCTGCAGATTGGTGGTGCCGACCCGCAGCAGGCCGGTGCCGGCGTTGCGCTTGTCGCCCGCGGCCAGCTTGATGTTGCGCACGTCCTGCAGGATTTGCAGCGCGAAGCCGAGCACCTGCTGGCCTTCCTCGGTGATGGCGGCGATGCGCGGCCCCAGCCGCATCAGCAGCTGCACGCCGAGCTCGTCTTCCAGGCCGCGGATCATCCGCGTGATGGCCGGCTGCGAGGTGTGCAGCACGCGCGCCGCACGCGACAGGTTCAGGCCCTGGTTGACGACTTCGCAGAAGCAGCGCAATTGCTGGAGCGTCATGCCTATATCACCCTGGATATCATGCGATCAAATAATATGATTATAGATACATGGTGCTTCGGGGCTACGATTTTGCGGTCGTCATTCCATGCAGCCTGGAGCATCATGAAAATCACCGAGGTCAAGGCGTTCGCGCTGTCGGCGCCGCTGACGGGCATGCCCCGCCGCGGCATGGGCCAGCCCGTGAAGAAAGACGCCGTCATCGTGCGTGTGCGTACCGAAGACGGCGTGGTCGGCTACGGCCATGCGCACGATTCGCTGAACCCGATCGCGGTGGCCGAACTGGTCAATGCCAATCTCGCGCCTATCGTCCAGGGCGCCGATGCGATGGCGGTGGAAGACATCTGGCAGGCCGTCTACCGGCGCCAGGGCCAGACCCACACGCCCGGCAACGCGCTGTACACCGCGCAGAGCGGCGTCGACATGGCGCTGTGGGACGTGCGCGGCAAGGCGCTGGGCATGCCGGTCTACCGGTTGCTGGGCGGCTCGCGGCGCAAGATCCGCGCCTACGTGGGCGGCGCCTCGTTCGGCTACAAGCCGGTCCAGCAACTGGTCGAAGAAGCGCAGCGCTACGCGGCGCAGGGCTATACCGCGCTCAAGCTGCGGCTGGGCGACACGGTGGAAAACGACGTGCGCCGCCTGGAAGCCGTGCGGCAGGCGATCGACCCGGCGGTCGACATCATGGTCGACATCAATACCCGCTACGACAGGCTCCAGCTGCAGCGCGCGCTGCCGGCGCTGGAGGCCTGCAAGGTGCTGTGGGTGGAAGAGCCGTTCCCGCCCGACGCGATCGGCGATACCGCGCTGTTCAACGCCCGCACCCGCATTCCGTTCGCCGCCGGCGAGAATCACTACCTGCGCTACCAGGCGCGCGAGCTGCTGGAAACCGGCGCGGTCGACATCATCCAGAGCGATCCCAGCAAATGCGGCGGCATCACCGAATGTAAGAAGATCGCCGACATGGCCTCGGCCTTCCGCCGCGCCTTCGCGCCGCATAACTCGACCAGCGGCGTGGTCGGCGCCGCCTGCGTGCACCTGTTGTGCGCGGTGCCGCACGGCCTGTTCTACGAGGCCGATCTGTCGCCGGTCAATCCCTTCCGCGACGACCTGGCGCCGGGCGCGCCCAAGGTGGTCGACGGCTATATCGAGCCCAGCGAACTGCCGGGGCTGGGCATCGAGGTGGACGAATCCCTGTTCGACAAATACCCGGGCCTCAGCGGGCCTAGCGTGACCTGAGGCCGCGCCGGGCCGTGCCGGACATGAACAACAGACCAGACGAGGAGACCGACGTGAGCGAAGTGATCATTCCCCGCGGCGAAGCCCATGCGCCGCGCGCATCCCGCCGGCGCCGCCAGGCGCCGGCCCTGCGCCTGGCGCTGGCCTGCGCCAGCGCGGCCGCGGGCCTGAGCGTCGCCGGCGCCCACGCCGCCGGCGACGCCTATCCCTCGCACGCGGTGCGCGTGATCGTGCCCTACGTGCCGGGCGGCGCCTCCGACATCATGGCGCGCACCATCGTCACCGGCGCGGTGGCCGACCTCGGCCAGACCGCGGTGGTGGAGAACAAGCCGGGCGGCAACGCGATGATCGGCTCGCGCCAGGTGGCGCGCTCCGATCCCGACGGCTACACGCTGCTGGTGGTCGACGCCGCCTTCACCATCGGCCCCAGCGTGCAGACCGACCTGCCGTACGACCCGGTCAAGGATTTCGCGCCGGTCACGATGCTGGCCACCACCTCGCCCATCCTGGTGGTGCATCCGTCGGTGCCGGTGCATTCGGTCAAGGAGTTGATCGCGTATTCCAAGACCGGCAAACTCAGCTACGGCACCACCGGCGTCGGCACCAACGCCCACCTGGCGTTCGCGCAGATGAAGCTGGCCACCGGCATGGACGGCATCCACGTGCCCTACAAGGGCGGCAATGCGCAGGTCAACGCGGTGCTGTCGGGCGAGGTGTCGATGGCGCTGGCGCTGCCGGCCAGCATCGTGCCGCAAGTCCAGGCCGGCAAGGTGCGCGCGCTGGCGGTGGCCAGCCCGAAGCGCCTGGCCGTGCTGCCCGACGTGCCGACCTTGCAGGAACTGGGCGTGCCGGTGGTGGTGCAGTCGTTCTACGGGCTGGTGGCGCCGGCCGGCACCCCCAGGGCGGTCATCGACAAGCTGCACGACGCCAGCGTGCGGCAGCTGAAGTCGCCCGAGTGGGCGGCGCGGCTGAAGGAATTGCAGTTCCAGCCGGTGGGCGACACGCCGGCGCAGTTCGGCCAGTTCATCTCAAGCGAAGTGCAGAAGTGGTCGGGCGTGGTGAAGAGGGCGGGGGTGAAGCTGGAGTAGGGTGCTCAGGCCCGGCTGCGTGGCCGCGGGCGGATCGGGGTCTGGCTCTGGTAGCTGACGCCGTGCTGCGCCAGGTATTCGCGGATCATCTGCCGCACCACCTGCGAGGGCGTGAGGTCTTGCGTGGCGCAGAGTTCCTCGAAGGCTTTTTTTTTGTGCGGGTCGATCAGCACCGTGAGCCGGGCGTTCCTGGTTTCCATGGCGGGCACGCCTCCTGCGGATATGTTAATCAAATTATAATTTATACGGTCTTCGCCCACGCAGATCGTCCAGCACCGGCAGGATGGCCAGCGTTACCAGCAGGCCGGCCAGCGGCACGGTGGCCGAGTAGCCCACGTGCTTGAATCCCGTGGCGCCGGCCACGCCGCCCAGGAAGAACATCGCCAGCATCGACCCGTGCACCCGCAGTTTCCTGCGGTTGGCCAGCACACAGGGCTGGGCCGGGTCCATCCGCGACGAATTCCAGTAGAACAGCTTGCCCAGTTCGATGCCGAGGTCGGTCACGATGCCCGTCATGTGGGTGGTGCGGATCTCGGCGTTCGATATCTTGGTGATGATCGCGTTCTGCAGCCCCATGATGAAGCACAGCAGCACGACCGTGGCCGACACCGACATGGCGTGATGCAACGCCAGGCGGCTGCCGAGCAGGCCGAAGCACAGCAGCAGCGCGGCTTCCAGCAACAGCGGCAGCGCGTACTGGCTTTGCAGCCGCTTGCGCCGGCCCCAGTTGATCAGCACCGCCGAGCAGGCCGCGCCCAGCATGAACGACAGCAGCGAACCGAATCCCGCCAGGGCCAGCGTCAGGTCGCCCAGCGCCAGCTGGTCGGCGATGGCCGACACGACGCCGCTCATGTGCGAGGTGTACTGGCGCACGGCCAGGAAGCCGCCGGCGTTGGCCGCGCCGGCCACGAAGGCGAGCGCGAAGCCGACCTGCACGTTGGCGTCGGTACTGCGCTGGCTGCTGGTGAGTTTGCGGAGGAATAGGGCGGGCATCGAGCGAACCTGCCCGAATAAACGCGTAGGATGATAACATCATTATCATCTGCTTCTAACCGCGGCCGCACGCCGCGCGGGGCGGGATCGAGGGCTTGGGGGCACACCGATGGGGCGGTTCCTGGTGATCGATGGCATGTTGCTGGTGGTCGCCGGCTGGCTGGCCGTGGCCATCGCCGGCCTGTGCCTGCTGCGCCGTACCGGCGCCGTCGCCCGCCTGCTGTTCCCGGCCGGCGCCGCGCTGGGCCTGGCGCTGTGCGGGCTGGCGCTGTGGGGCCTGGCCGCCGGCCCGCAGGAGGCCGTGCTGCCGCTGGGGCTGCCGGCGCTGCCTTTCCACCTGCGGGTCGACGGCCTGTCGGCCTATTTCCTGTTCGTGCTGGGGGCGGTGGCGGCCGGCGTGGGCGCCTTCGCCGCCGGCTATTTCGCCAAGGGCGAGGGCGCGCCGCCGGGGCTGATCGCCTTCGAATACCACGCCTGCCTGGCCGGCATGGCGTTGGCTCTGCTGGCCGACGACGCCTACCTGTTCATGGTCGCGTGGGAAGTCACGGCGCTGTCGGCCACTTTCCTGGTCACCACCAACCACCGCCTGGCCGAGATCCGCCGCGCCGGCTTCGTCTACCTGGCGATTTCGCACATGGGCGCGCTGGCGCTGCTGCTGTGCTTCGGGCTGCTGCAGGCCAACACCGGCGACTACACTTTCGCCAACATGCGCCAGCAGCAATTGCAGGGCGCCGGCGCCGCGGCGGCGTTCTTCCTGGGACTGTTCGCGTTCGGCGGCAAGGCCGGGCTGGTGCCGCTGCACGTCTGGCTGCCCGAGGCCCATCCGGCCGCGCCGTCGCCGGTGTCGGCGCTGATGAGCGGCTTCATCCTCAAGCTGGGCGTCTACGGCATGCTGCGCCTGGTGTTCGACCTGCTGCACGCGCAGCTGTGGTGGTGGGGCGCGGCCACGCTGGCGCTGGGCCTGTTCACCGCCGTGCTGGGCGTGGTGTTCAGCGCCGTGCAGACCGACATGAAACGCCTGCTGGCGTATTCCTCCATCGACAACATCGGGCTGATGTTCGCCAGCCTGGGGCTGGCCATCCTGTTCCGCGCCTACGGCATGGCCGAACTGGCGGCGCTGGCGCTGACCGCGCTGCTGTACCAGGTGGCCAGCCACGCCGCGTTCAAGAGCCTGCTGTTCATCGGCACCGGCTCGGTGCTGCACGCCACCGGCGAGCGCAACCTGGGCCACCTGGGCGGGCTGATCCGCTTCATGCCGTGGACCGCCTGGGCCGCGCTGGTGGGCGCTCTGGCCAGCGCCGGCCTGCCGCCGCTGTCGGGTTTCGTGTCGGAATGGCTGCTGCTGCAGAGCTTCCTGTTCACCACCGGGCTGCCCGATCCCTTCCTGACCATGCTGGTGCCGCTGGTGGCCGCGCTGATCGCGCTGGTGGCGGCGCTGGCCGGCTACACCATGGTCAAGTTCTTCGGCATCATCTTCCTCGGCCAGCCGCGCGAGGAAAAACTGCGCGAGGCCGAAGACGCCAGCGGCTGGGAACGCGCCGGCTTCGCCTGGTTCGCGGCGATCTGCGTGCTGCTGGGGCTGCTGCCGGTACAGTTCGTGGCGCTGCTCGACCGCGTCACGCGCTTCCTGGTCGACGCCGGCATCGGCCCCACGGTGGCCGCCAACGGCTGGCTGCTGCTGGCGCCCACCAGCACCGGCCGCGCCAGCTACATGCCGCTGGTGTTCCTGCTGTTCCTGGCCGCCTGCTGCGGCGCCGCCTCGCTGCTGGTGCGGCGCTTCTACCATGGGCGGATCCGGCGCGCCGCGCCTTGGGGCTGCGGCCTGCCGGCGCTGACGCCGCGCATGCAGGACACCGCCGAAGGTTTCGGCCAGCCGATCCGCGAAATCTTTTCGCCTTTCTTCCAGGTGGAGCGGCAGCTGCCGTCGCCGTCCGACCGCGCGCCGGCGTACCGGGTGTCCGTGCATGACCGCAGCTGGGCACTGGTGTACCACCCGCTGGTGCGGCTCACCCGGCGCGTGGCGGAGCTGGCCGGGCTGCTGCAGCGCGGGCGCATCGGCGCCTATCTGCTGCACAGCTTCCTGGTGCTGATGGCCTTGCTGCTGCTGGTGCGCAGATGGTGACGCTGTCGGGCGTCCTGGCCCAGGCGCTGGAGGTGGTGCTGGCCCTGGCCGCCGCGCCGCTGCTCAAGGGCTGGGTCGACAAATGCCGCGCCTGGCTGCAGAACCGCGGCGCGCCCAGCATCTGGCAGCCCTACCGGATGCTGCACAAGCTGTTCAACAAGGAATCGGTGGTGGCCGCCCAGGCCAGCCAGGTGTTCCGCGGCGCGCCCTACCTGGTGTGGGCCTGCATGGCGCTGGCCTGCGGCATCGTGCCCACCCTGTCGACCGACCTGCCGCTGACCCCGGCGGCCGACGCCATCGCGCTGGTGGGCTTGTTCGCGCTGGCCCGGGTGGCGCTGTCGCTGGCGGCGATGGACATCGGCACCGCCTTCGGCACGCTCGGCGCCCGGCGCGAGATGCTGGTGGGCTTCCTGGCGGAACCGGCGCTGCTGATGGTGCTGTTCTCGGCTTCGCTGATCACGCAGTCGACCCTGCTGGCCAGCATCGTGGGCACGCTCAGCCACCGCGAACTGGCCATCTACCCGGGGCTGGCCTTCGCCGGCATCGCCTTCACGATGGTGTCGCTGGCCGAGAACGCCCGGCTGCCGGTCGACAACCCGGCCACCCACCTGGAGCTGACGATGATCCACGAGGCGTTGATGCTGGAGTACTCGGGCCGCCACCTGGCGCTGATGGAGTGGGCCGCCAGCCTCAAGCTGTTCGCCTATTCCTGCATCGGCGTGGCGCTGTTCCTGCCGTGGGGCATCGCGCAGGCCGGCAATCCGGCGGCGCTGCTCTTGGCGGTGCCGGCGCTGTTCGTCAAGCTGATGGCGGGCGGCGCGGCGCTGGCCTTCATCGAGACGGTCAACGCCAAGATGCGCATCTTCCGAGTGCCCGAGTTCCTGATGATGGCCTTCCTGCTGGCGGTGATCGGGATGCTGGTCCACTTCCTGCTGGCGCGCTAGGGAGGCACGGTGCACCACCTGGCCTCGCAACTGATCGGTTTCCTGGCGGCGGTCATGCTGCTGCTGTCTTTCGCCATGCTCAGCCAGCGGCGGGTGCTGTCGCTGATCCACCTGTACACGCTGCAGGGCCTGACGCTGGTGCTGGCCAATCTGGTGCTGGGCTTCGTCACCGGCGATACGGAGCTGTACGTGTCGGCCGGGCTGACGCTGCTGCTCAAGGTGTTCGTCATTCCGTGGATCCTGTACAAGCTGGTGCGCCGGCTCAAGGTGGAGGCCGACGTGGAGCCGCTGTTGAACATCGCCTCCACGCTGCTGCTGGGCATCGTGCTGGTGATCGTGGCCTTCAACGTGTCGCTGCCGATCAGCCTGCTGTCGTCGTCCGCGGCGCGCGGCACGCTGGGCATCGCGCTGGCCTGCGTGCTGCTGTCGTTCATGATGCTGATCACGCGCGCGCGGGCGATCGCGCAGGTGATCGGCTTCCTGTCGATGGAGAACGCGCTGTTCTTCGCGGCGGCCGCGGCCACCAGCGGCATGCCGATGATCATCGAGCTGGGCATCGGGCTCGACGTGCTGGTCGGCATCCTGATCCTGGGCGTGTTCATGTTCCAGATCCGCGAGCAGTTCGACAGTCTCGACATCCGCCATTTGGAAAAATTAAAAGATGAATAGTCTGGGCTCCCCCCTACGCGCTGCGCGCGCCTCCCAGGGGGCGATGCGGGCGGACCGGAAGGGGAGCCCACTCCCGCGCGGCCTGTGGCCGCACCCCCTCAAGGGGGCGATGCGGGCGGACCGGCGGAGCCGGATCCGCCGCATCCTGGATCTCCGGGTTCTTGCGGCGCGTGGCGCTATGGGGGGCTAAGGTGTCTGCGCTGTTGTTCGTGCTTGGCATTCCGTTGTTCGCCGGCGCCTGCCTGGCGCTGATGGGGCATCGCGAGGGGGCGCCCGAGGTCAACGCGGCGTTCAGTTTCCTGACGTTCTGCGCGGCGCTGCTGCTGGCGGCGCAGACGATGGCGCACGGGCCGGCGTTCGCGCTGGGCAAGCTGGTCTTCGTGGATGCGCTCAACGTGTTCCTGGTGACGCTGACGGCGTTCGTGGGCTGGACCACGTCGCTGTTTTCGCGGCCGTACATGCGGGTCGAGCGCGACCGGGGCAAGATGACGCAGGCGCGGATGCGGCTGTATCACAGCATGTACCAGGTGTTCATCTTCGCGATGCTGCTGGCGCTGCTGACCAACAACCTGGGCATCCTGTGGGTGGCGATGGAGGCCGCCACGCTGTCGACCGTGCTGCTGGTGGGGGTGTACCGCACGGCCGCCAGCCTGGAGGCGGCGTGGAAGTATTTCATCCTGTGCGGGGTGGGCATCGCGCAGGCGCTGTTCGGCACCATCCTGCTGTACCTGGCGGCCGAGCGGCAGCTGGGCGGCGGCGCCGACGCGCTGCTGTGGACCAACCTGGACGAGATCAAGACCCTGCTGGACCCGACCATCGTCTCGCTGGCCTTCGTGTTCCTGCTGGTGGGCTACGGCACCAAGATCGGCCTGGTGCCGCTGCACAACTGGCTGCCCGACGCCCACGCCGAAGGGCCGACGCCGATCTCGGCGGTGCTGTCGGGGCTGCTGCTCAACGTCGCGCTGTACGCCGTCCTGCGCTGCAAGGTGCTGGCCGACGGCGCGCTGCGCGACGGCCTGCCGGGCCAGCTCCTGGTGGGCTTCGGGCTGGCCTCGGTGCTGGTGGCGTCGTTCTCGCTGTTCAGGCAGAGGGACGTGAAGCGGCTGTTCTCGTATTCGTCGATCGAGCACATGGGGCTGATGACCTTCGCCTTCGGCCTGGGCGACCCCGCCGCCACCTTCGCCGGGCTGCTGCACATGACCGTGCATTCGCTGGTGAAGTCGGCCATCTTCTTCGCCGTCGGCCATGCCGCGCAGAAGACCGGCACCCAGATGATGGACGGCATCCGCGGCCTGCTGCGCATCAGCCCCACCGTGGGCTGGGGCATGATGCTGGGCGCGCTGGCGATCGTCGGCATGCCGCCGTTCGGCGTGTTCACCAGCGAATTCCTGATCCTGACCACCACCATGCGCGTGCTGCCGTGGGCCAGCCCGGTGCTGCTGCTGGCGCTCGGGGTGGCGTTCGCGGCGATCTTCATGCGGGTGCAGGAAATGGTGCTGGGCGATACCACCGCGCGCCGGCTGGAGCACGCGCCCGCCTTGCTGCCGGTCTTCGTGCACCTGGCGCTGGCCCTGGCGCTGGGGCTTTACGTGCCGCCTTACCTGGCCCAGTGGTACCGGCAGGCGGCGGCGATGATAGCGGGGTAGCGCGATGCGGATGGCCGAACTGGAGCTCGAAGGCGTCGATGCGCTGCCCGCGCGCGGCGGGGCGGCGCCCGCGGCCGCCGTGGCGCGTGTCGACCGCGCCGGCTGGGACGGCGTGGCCCGCCGGGTGCGCGCGGCCGGCGGCTGGCTGGTGGCGCTGTGGGGCCGGCGGGCGGCGGCCGGGCAGGGCGCGGCCGTCTCGGCCGCCTATGCGCTGGACGATGGCCTGCTGTGGGCGGAATTGCCGCTGGCCGCGGGCGAGGGCTACCCGGACCTGGGCGAAGCCTTCCCCTGCGCGGTGCGCATGCAGCGCGCCGCCTTCGACCTGCTCGGCGTGCGGGCCGAAGGCGCCTGCGATACGCGCCCTTGGCTGAACCATGGCCACTGGCCGCAGGACTGGCATCCGCTGGCGCAGCCGGTGCCGGCCCAGGCTTCGCTGCTGCCGCCGCCGGCGGACGCCGGCGGCGAGCGGCCCTATCCCTTCGTGCAGGTGGCCGGCGACGGCGTCCACGAGATCGCCGTCGGCCCCATCCACGCCGGCGTGATCGAGCCCGGGCACTTCCGCTTTTCGGTGGTGGGCGAGAAGGTCCTGCGGCTGGAGGAACGGCTCGGCTATACCCACAAGGGCACCGAATTCCTGCTCGAACGCACGCCGCCGCTGCTCGGCCACCGGCTGGCCGGGCGCGTGTCGGGCGACAGCACGGTGGCGTTCGCCTGGGCCTATTGCATGGCGCTGGAAACCGCGCTCGGCGCACCCGTGCCGCCGCGCGCGCAATGGCTGCGCGCCCTGATGCTGGAACGCGAACGGGTCGCCAACCACCTGGGCGACCTCGGCGCGCTGGGCAACGATGCCGGCTTCGCCGCCGGGCTGGCGCAATTCTCGCTGCTTAAGGAACAGTGGCTGCGGCTGCACTCCGATGTGTTCGGCCACCGCTACCTGATGGACCGCGTGGTGCCGGGCGGCGTCGCGGCCGAGCTGGCGCCGTCGGGCGTCGCGGCGCTGGCCGCGCAGTGCGGGCGGGTCGAGCATGAAGTGCGGCTGCTGCAGTCCATCTACGATGAACACGCCGGCATGCAGGACCGGTTCGCCGGCACCGGCACGGTGGCGCGCGGGCTGGCCGAACACTTCGGGCTGTGCGGACCGGCGGCGCGCGCCAGCGGCCTGCGGCGCGACCTGCGCGTCGACCAGCCTTGCGCGCCCTACGACGCGCTGCGGCCGCGCTGCGCCGGCCACACGGCGGGCGACGTGGCCGCCCGCGTGGCGGTCCGCTTTGCCGAAACCTTCGAATCGCTGCGGCTGATCCGCGCCATGCTGGAGACGCTGCCCGCCGGGCCGGTGACGGCCCGGCCCCCCGCGCGCGGCGCCGGGCCGGCGCGCGGGGTGGGCAGGGTGGAGGGATGGCGCGGCGAGGTGTTCGTGGCGCTGGAGCTGGACGCCGACGGCGCCCTCGCGCGCTGCCATTGCCACGACCCGTCGTGGCAGAACTGGCCGGCGCTGGAACATGCGATCATCGGCAACATCGTGGCCGACTTCCCGCTGATCAACAAATCGTTCAACCTGAGCTATTCCGGACACGATGCGTGATGTGGAAACTGCTTAAACAGATCGCCCGCACCGGCATCCCCACCGAGCCCGCGCCGCCCGGCGGCGAGGCGTGGCGCGCCGCCGGCGCCGGCCTGCAGCAGGAGATCCTCGACATCCTCGGGCGCGCGCTGTGCATCCGGCAGGTCGACGCCGGCTCCTGCAACGCCTGCGAGCTCGAGGTCAACGCCTTGAGCAATCCCTACTACAACATCGAAGGCCTGGGCATCAGGTTCGTGGCCAGCCCGCGCCATGCCGACATGCTGCTGGTAACCGGCCCCGTCACGCTGAACATGCGCGACGCGCTGCGGCGCGCCTTCGAGGCCACGCCGGCGCCGCGGCTGGTGGTGGCGGCCGGCGAATGCGCCTGCACGGGCGGCCTGTTCGCGGGCAGCTATGCGGTATGCGGGCCGGTGTCGAGCCTGCTGCCGGTCGACGTGACGATTCCGGGATGCCCGCCGACGCCGCTGGAACTGCTGCAAGGCATCCTGGCCGCGCTGCGCGCGCGGCCGGAATTGGCAGCGCGCCGGGACTAGCCGGATGCGGCTTCCAGCGTGAGCGCCAGGATCGTGGCGTCGTCGGCGGACGTGACCGAGACTTCCCCGCCCAGGCTGCGCGCGATGCGGCGCGCGATGTAAAGGCCCAGCCCGCCGTCGTCTTCCGGCACGGCTTCGGCGCGGGCGCCGCCGCTGGCGACGATCTCGAAGCGCAGGCGCCAGGCGGCGCCAGCCGGTTCGGCCGTCACTCGCAAATGGCCTGCGCCGCCGGATTGCAGCCTTGTCGCATGCGCAAGCAGGTTCAGCAGGGCCCGCTGCAGCCGGCGGCCGTCCAGCGCCAGCCTGCCCGGCAGCCTATGCGGGTGTTCGTACGAGAACCGGCTGTTCTGCTGCAGCGCGAGCAGCGACGCGTACTGCGCGATGTCGCGCAGCCATTCGTCCAGGTCGAGCGGCTGCGGCGGGCTGGCGTCGGGCCGCAGTTCGCCGCGCGTGTATTCCAGCAGTTCGCCGATCAGGTTCAGCTGGTATTCGGCGCTGCGCTCGATGGCCCGCACCGGCGCGGCCAGCGCCGGTTCCAGGTTCTTGCCCAGCAGCCGCGCGTAGCCGATGATCGTGGCCAGAGGCGCCCGCAGGTCGTGGCCGATGTAGGCCAGCATCCGCGTCTGCTGCCGGTGGATGTCGTCGGCCTCGCGCAACGCGCTGCCCAGTTTGCGCTTGCGGCGCTCCACCTCCTGCTGCAGCCGCCGCTTGGTTTCGTCGCGCGCCGCCGCCAGCGCCATTTCGGTGGCCTTGTGGTCGCGCCCGACGTCGCCCAGCCAGGCCACGAAAACGGTCAGCAGCGCGATCAGCGTGGTCAGTTCGTACAAGGGGTTGGACGAGGTGCCCAGGCCGCCGAGGAATAGCAGCCCATGGTCTTCCAGCACCCGTTGCAAGGCGCCGGCCAGCAGCAGTCCGAGCGCCAGCGTGACCGACAGCCGCCACCGCGCCAGCTGCGCGCGCAGGCGCACGGCCGCGGCAATCAGGCTTGCCATCTGCAGCAGCGCCATGTAGCCGGCCGCCTGCGCGGCGATCCGCACGTCGCCGAACAGGGCCGCGCCGGCCACGATCGCGTTGGCGCAGGCCAGGGCGGCGAACCAGCGCGGCCAGGGCAGGGCGATCCCGCCCGCGGCCAGCAGCCGGTGCAGGTAGGCCAGCAGCACGATGTGGCTCAGCGAAGCCAATAGCGGCGGCCCGCGCCAGGCCAGCGACGATCCGGGCGGCCACAGGTGCAGCCGCGCGATGCCGCGGTACGACGCCTCGTACAGCGCGAAGGACATGAAGCACAGGCCTTGCAGCAGGAACAGTCCCTGGCGCGACAGCAGGCCCATCGTCAGCCCGTAGGCCGCCATCGCCAGCAGGCCGCCCAGCAGCAGGCCGTTGCGCAGCGTGATGCCGGCCTCGCGCCGCGAGAAGGCATCGGGCGCGGACAGCCGGGGCGTGAGCTGGATCGACAATTCGCTGCGCACCCGGATGAAGATGCGCACGCGTTCTGCCGGTGCCAGGCCGAAGGCGAGCACGGGGTGCGGCGCGTGGCGGACGCCGCCGTCGGCGCCGGGGCGGGCGATGCCGTCGCCGGCCAGGTCGTCGTCGGCGGCCGGGCGCGTTTCGTTGCCGGCATCCCGGTTGCGCACGCGGGCCATATCGAAGCGGACCAGCGAGCGTACGCCGCCGCGTTCGACGTAGAAATCCACCTGCCGCAGGCGGGGCGAGCCGAGGTCCAGCACGAAGCGCATCTCCTCGCTCGCGCAGTTGGCCATTTCCAGGCGCAGCCACCATGCCGAGCGCGAGTAGGCCGGCCGCAGCCGCTCGGCGTCGGCCGGCTCGAAGCCGCCGGCGCCGTCCGGCAGCGCGGCGATGTCGTCGATGTCCAGGCGGGCGGCGCGGTCTTCGAACACCTGGGCATCGGCCGTCAGCCACCGTTCGGCGGGCTGCGGCAAGGTCAGGCACAGCGGCGCGGCGCCGGCCGCGCATGGCCATCCGAGCAGCCAAGCAGCCGCGCAGGCTGCCGCCCACATCCCTGGCGATCCGCGGTGCGCCGCCGTGGCGCGCGCGACCGCCGCGGCCCACGCGGCACGAAGCATCGACAAGCAACGAGCTGCGGACATGAAAAAGGCCAGGACGTTGGAAAAGCGCCATCGTAAAGCAGACCGGCGGGCGGCCCAAGCGCACGGACCGGGGCCGGACGTTAGTGTGCGCTCGCATGAATGTCCCGATACGAAGCCGGACTTACCGAGTGATGCAAGGAGAACATAAACAATCACAAATGTTCGTTCCAGCAAAGCATTCGTGCGTTCCGGCAAACATGGGGCGCCCCCCGGGACAGTGACAATGCCAGCGCCGACAAGGCTTTGCGCGAGCGCCGCCGTATCGAGGTGGGCGCCTACGCCGCAGGTTCTGGAACCCGATTCGAATACCCGGAGATATCCGCATGCAATTCTCGGCCCGCTCCCGCCGCCCCCGCAGCCATCGCTATGCGCTGGAATCGCGCCAGTTGTTCGACGGCGCCGCGCTGGTCGAGGCGGCCGCCGCCGCCCCGGCGCACTGGGAACCGCCGGCCGAGGTTCACCAGGCCGATGCGCCGGCGCCTGCCGATGCGCCCGCCGCGCACGGCGACGCGCCAGCCGATGCCGGCCGCGCCGCGCCGGCCGCGCACGATGCCGAGCGCCATGCCGAAGGCGCTGCGCCGGCGGCCGACACCGGCCGGCACGAAGTCTATGCCATCGACGAGCATGTGGCCGACTGGCAGTCGATCGTCGCGTCGCTGCCGCCCGGCGCCGAAATCGTCCTGCTCGATGGCCAATCGTCCGGGCTGGCGCAACTGGCCGGCGCGCTGGCCGGCAGGCACGATATCGACGCGCTGCACATCATCAGCCACGGTTCGGCCGGCGAGATCACGCTGGGCAACGCCAAGATCGATGGCGACAACGTGGCTTCGTTCGCCGCGCAATGGGCCGCGATCGGAGCCAGCCTGGGCGGCGACGGCGACATCATGCTGTATGGCTGCGACGTCGCGCGCGACGGCACCGCCTTCCTGCAGCAGATCGCCGACCTGACCGGCGCCGACGTGGCGGCCTCCAGCGACCCGGTAGGCGCGGCCGCTCTGGGCGGCGACTGGGTGATGGAATCGTCGGTGGGCCGCATCGAGACGGCGGCGTGGGCCGATGCCGATTACGCCGCGCTGCTGGCGGCGCCGGCGGTCGGGGCGGCGCGCGACGAAGTGCGCGTGATCGAGCCCAGCACGCTCAATGCACCGGGCGCCGAAACCTATGCCTTCGATGGCTTCTGGACGGTGGCGGGCGATGGCGAGGTGACCGTGACCGCGCAATTGTCCGACCCGGCAGTAGGCGCCTTGGCCGCCACCGTGGGCGGCGGTACCGAAACCGGCGGCGTGTGGACCTTCACCGGCACCGCCGCCGAGGCGCGCGATTGGCTCAACGGGTTGACCTTCACCGCCGCCGACGTCGAACTGGGTATCTCGGCGGCCTCCACCACGCTCGGCGTGCACATCGAGAACAGCGGCGATCCGGCGCTGGCCGCCGACCGCAGCGTGACGCTGACCGTCACGCCCTCGAACGACCCGGCCACGCTGGCCGATACGGAACTGCACGCCGACGAGGTGTCGGCCGGCACCGACAACCCGACCACCGTGACGGCAGACGTGCTGGCCATCGTCGATCCCGAAGTCGCCGCCGGTACGCAGATCCCGAGTCAGATCGTCTACCGCCTGATCGACGGGTCGGGCGACGATCTCGCCTACGGCTACCTCACGCTGCGGGGCCAGCGCATCGGCGTGGGCTCGATCTTCACCCAGCAGGACGTGATCGACGGCCTGCTGGTGTACCACCATACCGCCACCGGCGCCGACCAGGACAGCGATGACGCGTTCAGCGTGTCGGTCAACGACGGTGCCACCCCGCAGGCCAACTCCGACACCGCGCGCATCGCCATCAAGATCACGCCGGTGAACCAGGCGCCGAACGTCGAGGGCGGCGGGCCGGTCTACGAAGGCCAGCCGGCCAATGCAAGGGACCGCAGCGGGACTCTGCAATCGGTGGTCGGCAACCTGATCGAGGCAGACGGCGGCGGCGACGATGCCGACGCCGACCTGACCGTCGAGATCACCGCCTTGCCGACCCATGGCACGCTGTACTTCGACGGCGTGGCCATCACCGCGGCGGGTTTCACGTTCAACTACAGCGAACGCGGCCGGCTGACCTACAGCAACGACGGCCTGGACAACCCGGCCACCGGCACGCCGCCGTCGGACAGCTTCGGCGTTACCGTGACCGACAACGGCGGCGGGCTCGACCCGATCCTCGACGCCAAGAGCGCCAGCACCGTCATCGCGCTGACCATCCGCCCGGTGGACGACAACCCGGAATGGGTCGACGGCTCGTCGCTTTCGGCCACGGTGGGCGGCGACCTGAAGGTTACGCTGGACACCTCCATGGTGGACGTGACCGACATCGATTCGACCGACGTCAACCTGACTTTCGTCGTCACCGCGCAGGACGCGGCCCGCGGCATGCTGATGTACGTAGGCGCCGACGGCACCGAGACGCTGGGCGTGGGCGCCACTTTCACGCTGGCCGACGTCAAGGCCGGCCGCGTACAGTTCTGGCAGACCGCCGCCGCGGGCGCCGGCGAAACCGCGGCCTTCGACTTCCAGGTGGTCGACAACGCGGTCGGCCTGCGCTGGCGCGCCGACGGCAGCTCGTACGAACAGGTCGGCGGCATCTACGAGAGCGGCGCCGAGGGCGCCGCCCTGCGCACCTTCACCTTCACCGTGAACCTGCTGGAAAGCGCCCAGGGCGCCGACCTGGACGGCACCACGCCGCGCGACACCTCGTCGCAGACCGCCGACGACAACAAGAACGTCAGCGGCGGCGACGGCAACGGCGGCGGCAGCCTGGGCGGCACGCCGGTGGACGAGGGCGGCGGCACGCCGCCCAGCTACCCGGCCGACCCGACCGACCCCGGCGACCCGCCCACCGTGCTGTACGAAGGCGGCACGCTGGTGATCGGCAACGGCAAGGAAGGCCAGCCCGCCGGCCTGAGCTATTCGATGCCGGGGGTCGACCCGTCGCAGGTGGTCTACACCATCCTGGCCGAGGGCACGGAGGAGCACGGCTGGCACGGCAACCTGCAGAAGCTGGTCGGGGCTACCTGGGTCACCCTGTACAACTACGACACCTTCACCCAGGCCGACCTGGACAACGGCCGGGTCCGCTTCGTGCACGACGGCGGCGAACAGTTCCAGTCCACCGTCCGGCTGCAGGCCTCGGCCGGCGTGATGGTCGACGATGGCGCGGGCGGCGTCCAGCCCGACCGCTGGAACGTCGACCTGACCTTCGTGGCGAAACCGGTGAACGACCGGCCGGTGGTGAGCGGTTCCACCACCGTCATCACGGAAGCCGACGATCAGGCCACCGACGAGGCCAATGCCGTCGCCATCACCTCGGGCATGCTGGGCTTTGCCGACCCCGACGACGGCAACAGCGGCAACTATCTGGAGAACGCCGGCGCCACGCTGCCCGACGGCACGCCCAACTACGCGGTCGACAACGGCGCCGCGGGCGGCGATCCGCTGCGCTTCGTGATCGTCGACCTGCCCGACCACGGCAAGCTGCAGTACTGGAACGGCAGTGCCTGGGTCGACGTCCAGGCCGCGACGCGCGATCCGGACAGCGGCACCCTGGATCTCCACGACGCCACGGTGCTCGATGCGTCGTGGATCACCGGCGATGCCGGCACCACGCGCCTGCGCTACGTCAACGACGGCAGCGAATACCGCAGCGACGCCTTCCAGGTGGTGGCGATGGACCGCTGGTTCGGCGACGGCACGACCGATCCGGCCACGACCTCGTCGGCGCCGGCCACCGTCGGCTTCACGATCACCAACCGCAACGATCCGCCGCGCATCGCCGCCGATCCGAACCAGACCGATCCGACCGGCGCCTTTCCGTACGAGACCGATGCGGGCGGCAACCCGATCGACCCGGATGCGCCGCCGGCTATCGACGACACGGGCCTCAACGATGCGCTGCGGCTGGTGTACGAAGGCTCCTACGGCCGCATCGACGCCACCATGCTGCAGGCCATCGATCCGGACAGTTCCGACCGCCAGGTGCAGTACCGCATCACGGCCGCGCCCGAGCACGGCCGCATCGCCTATTCGGTGGACGGCCACACCTTCCTGACCATCGGCGTCGGCTCGTCGTTCTCGCAGGCCGACGTGGCCGCCGGCCGCATCTACTACCTGAGCGACGGCAGCGACCCGACCGGCGCCCCGTATCCGGGCACACCCTCCGACGACCATTTCGAGTTCACGCTGGCCGACGGCGCCTCCGAACAGACCGGCCGCGAGTTCTGGATCTACGTCAACCCCACCAACGACGCGCCGGTGGTCAGCGCGCCCTCGGGCCCGATCCCGGTCACCGACGACCTGCTCGACGTCAAGGACGGCAGCGGCAAGGCGTTCTCCGTCAGCGACCCGGACCTGACGACGTTGGAGCCGGACGAGCGCGACTTCATCCAGGTGACGGTGCGGCTGTTGAAGGACGACGGCAGCGCCTTCGACCAGGCCGACTACGCGGCCATGGGCGGCGTCGACATCCTGGTCGGCAGCGATTACACGTTGTTGATTGACGGCCACACAGAGGACGGCGAAGACACAGAGGACGGCCACGACGGGAACAACGACTTCCTGGTGCTGCGCGGCACCCGCGAGGCCGTCAACAATGCGTTGGCCACCCTGCAGATCGCCTTCCACGGCGACCGCGATCAGATCTACCAGGTCCAGGTGATCGCCGACGACCGGATGCGCGATCCCGACGGCAGCCTGACCGTGATGGGCACCGATCCGGACACCGGCGACACCCTGTACGGCGGCAACGGCGGCGGCGTCTACAACCAGCCGTCCACGCTGTACACCGGCGAGAAGACGCTGGTGCAGGGCGACGAGTTCGATTGGTATTCGGACGCGGTGCCCACCAGCGGCGATATCCGCGGCAATATCTCGGCCGCCAGCGTGACCATCTGGGCTTCCACCGAGAACGATCCGGTCACGCTCGGCAACGAGGCCGGCGCCGCCACGGTCGAGGACCAAGCCACCTTCATCGGCGACCAGCTCAATTTCAGCATCGGCGACACCGAATCGCAGGTGTTCGGCACCTCGGTCACGGTCACGCTGTCGGTGGCGAGCGGCGAACTGGACGTCGGCTCGGCGGCGGGCGTGGGCGTGGTGCGCGGCACCGGCACTCTCACATTGACCGGCACCGCGGCCGACATCCAGGATCTGCTCAACTCCTCGCTCACCTATCGCGGCGCGGCCGACGTCAACCATGACCTGAACGGTGCCGCCGACGGCGACGTGACGCTGACCGTCACCGTCAGCGACGCCAGCGGCTCCAACCTGGGCGACGGCCAGACGCCGACCTCGGTGAGCCACGACATCGCGCTGACGATCCAGGCGGTCAACGATGCGCCCACGGTCACGGCTGGCAGCGGTTCGCTGCCGCTCACAGGCGAAACGCCGGTGCCGGGCTTCTCGGTGCACGACCGCGATGTGGATGGCAGCGACGGCGATGGCGAGGCCGAGGGCGAGCACGATTTCATCCAGGTCACCGTGCGCCTGACGCAGGCGAACGGGAGCCCATTGACGACGGCCGGCAGCAACGACTACGCCGGCATCCGCATCGTCAGCCAGGCCGATCCCACCGACTACGCAGGGTTGATCGTCGACGGCACCTATACCGGCGTCGATTCCGCCCTGGTCATCCGCGGCAGCGTCGAGCAGGTCAATGCCTTCCTGGCCAAGCTGGCCGTCGATTTCTCGGGTTCGTCGCTGGCCAACAGCGATACGCACTACCGCGTCCAGGTGATCGCCGACGACCGCATGCGCGACCCGGCGACCGGCGCGCTGGCGGGCACCGACGCCAACGGCGGCCCGAACGCTGACGGCAGCGGCACCGGCACGGTGAACGTGCCCGGCGCGGCCGTCGATCCGTATGGCGCCCTGCCCAGCCTGCCCGACAACGTCGCCTCGGCCTACCGCGACATCTTCCCGACCGACGTCAACGATCCGGCGCGAATCGACGCCGACGTCCCGGTCTTCACCGAAGGATCGGCCACGGTCGCGCTATCGGGCCTCGCGGTCAGCGACTCCGACGCGCTGCCGGGCGACATCCTGACGGCGACCGTCACGCTGCCCCAGGGCTTCACGATCGCTTCGGTGAGCGGCACCGTGGCGCAGCGCGGCACGCTTACCGGGGTCGGCAGCGGCGAGCTGGTCATCAGCGGCACGCTGGACCAGATCAATTACGCGCTCAACCACCTCAGCGTCGGCCTGCCGAATATCGACGGCACGCCGGCCGCCACCGACTGGAACGGCCAGTTCGACGTGACCGTGCGCGTCGACGACGGCGGCAACAACGGCGGCCGGCCCGGCACCGTAAGCGGTGGCGATCCGGCCTCCGACCCGGGCTCGGTGGACTACGCCGATCCGGGCGCCGACCAGCCCGGCGTGCCCGACGAGGCGCTGGTCACCACGCGCACCTTCACCGTGACCGTGAGCGAGGTCAACGACGCGCCGGTGGTGGTGGGCAATACGGAGGTCTTCGACAACGAATCCGGCCCCAAGGTAGTGCTGGAAGATTCGACGCCCGCCGGCCAGACCGTGGGCGATCTGTTCGGCTCGCACTTCAGCGACCCGAACGACGACATCGAGGGCAAGGGCCTGGAGGGCGGCGGCGCCGTGCCCGGCTCGGAACCGGGTTCATCGTCGACGCCGAACGGACTGGCGGGTGTGGCGATCATCGGCCTGACCACCGACAGCGACCAGGGCGTGTGGCAATACAACCTCGACCCGGGCAACCCCGCCGGCTGGACCGAGGTGGGCGACCGCAGCGCCGCCGACGCGCTGTACCTGGGCGCGGGCGCCGCGCTGCGATTCGTGCCGAACGGCGATTTCCACGGCACGCCGCAGGCCATGACGGTGGTGCTGGTGGAGGACGGCGGATCGGGCCTGCCGGCATCGGGCACCGGCGGCCTGGACCTGAGTTCCGGCAACCGGGGGGCCACGACCCGCTACAGCAGCGGCACGATCACGCTGTCCACCACGGTGGACAACCTCAACGACAGCCCGGTCATCGGCAACGAGACCATGCCGGCGGTCGACGAAGACGACACCGATTCCTCCGGGCATACGGTCGGCAGCCTGTTCCCCTCGTACAGCGACGACACCGACGACCAGACCGACGTCGACGGCGGCGGCGACGCCTCCACGCCGCTGGGCGGCATCGCCATCGTCGGCAACACCTCCGACCCGCTGCAAGGCGTGTGGCAGTATTCGCACGACGACGGCGGCTCGTGGACCGACATCCCGTCCGGCGCAGGCTCCCCGGACGGCGCCAACGCGATCGTGCTGGGGCTGACCGACCTGCTGCGCTTCGTGCCCGCCGCCAACTTCAACGGCGCGCCCGACGGCGGCCTGGTGGTGCGGGCCTCCGACACGGCCGTCACGTTCTCCGCCGGCACCGACATCACCGGCCAGTTGGTCGCGGACGCGGACGGCGAGAGCCACTGGTCCGGCGCGCAGACGCTCGGCACCACGGTGATCCCGCTCAACGACGCTCCGGTCCTGGGCGGCGATCCCACCGATCCGACCGTGACCGAGAACACCGGCCTGGGCACCGGCGTGCCGGACACCCAGCTGGCCGACAACGTTACGCTGCAGGACGTCGACATCGGCACCACCGGCGGCGTGGCCGTGTTCGGCGCGGGCACCATCACCGTCAGGCTGACCGACTGGTTCGCCGGCGACGTGCTGAACGTGAGCGGCCTCCCGACAGGCGTCTTCGCCACCTACGAGGGCGACACGCTGACCATCCAGCTGGCCGAAGACACGACGCTGGCCGACGTGCAGAACCTGATCGAGGCGGTCCGCTATTCGAGCACCAGCGACAACCCGACCAACTACGGCGCGCATGCCACGCGCAGCTACCAGATCCAGGTCTTCGACGGCAATAATGCCCAAAGCACGGGCGATGCCGGCGGCCCGACCGGACTGGCGTCCGCGACGATCGACGGGACGTTGACGATCATCGCCCGCAACGATCCGCCGCAGGCCCATGCCGACACCAACGACATCGACGAGGACACCGCCTCCGTTTCCGGCCAGGTCGTGGACGGCGACGGCAAGGGCGGCGTCGCGGACACCGATCCCGACTCGCTGGACCTCACCGTCACCGGCGCGCACGTCGGCGACGGCGCGGCGCCCGACACGCCGGTCACCGCCGGCAGCGTGACGCTGGTCGGCCTGTACGGCACGCTGGTGCTGCAGGACGAC
The DNA here is from genome assembly GCF_039541095.1 of Pigmentiphaga soli. Lineage (NCBI taxonomy): Bacteria > Pseudomonadati > Pseudomonadota > Betaproteobacteria > Burkholderiales > Alcaligenaceae > Pigmentiphaga > Pigmentiphaga soli. The sequence continues at coordinate 115,090 of NZ_BAABFO010000003.1, read as the reverse complement.
GGCAGCTACGTCTACACGCTGGACAACGACAACGCCGACGTCAATGCGCTGAAGGACGGCGATCACCTGGACGACGTGTTCAGCTACACCATCACCGACGGCGACGCCGACGACGGCGATGGCAACACTTCGTCGGCCACGCTGACGATCACCATTCACGGCAACACCGACGGCAACCCGGTCATCGTGCCGGACGACGGCAACAGCGGCGCCGGCCAGGCGACGGTGGAAGAGCACGGCCTGGTGGACGCGAGCGGCGCCGACGTGACCAGCGGCACGGTCACGATCACGGCCGGCGACGGCCTGACGTCGATCACGGTAGGCGGCACGACGCTGGACAGGGCGGCCCTGGCGGGCCTGAGCGTAGCCCACCCGGTCGACATCGACACCGGCAAGGGCATCCTGCACCTGACCGGCTTCACCGATGTGCTAGAGGTGGGCGGCGTGCCGGTATCGGGCACGCTGGCCTACACCTACGAGTTGAAGCAAGCCCAGAACCAGCCCAACGCGACGTCCACGCTGGATAACATTCTCCTGGCCATCGACGACGAGGGAAGCGGCCACGGCACCGGCACGCTGAGCATCCAGATCGTCGACGACACGCCCACGGCGCATGGCGACGGAGCCGAGGTCAACGAAGACGATCCCGGCCATACCACCGCCAGCGGAAATGTGGTGGACGGCGGCGCCAACGCCGACGTGGCCGACGATTTCGGCGCCGACGGTGCGGCAACGGATCCCGTCACGGGCATCAGGAACTCGGGCGGCACGAGCGGCACGCTGGGCTCGTCGCTGGCCGGCCTGTACGGCGGCCTGGTGATGAACGCCGACGGCACCTACACCTACACGCTGGAAAACGACAACGCTGCCGTCAACGCGCTGAAGACGGGCGAATCGCGGACGGATACCTTCACCTACGAGATTTCCGACGCCGACGGCGACAAGACTACCGCCACGCTGACGATCACGATCCACGGCCACACCGACGGCGGTCCGTCGTTCGCGGTGGAGGATGTCAACACCGGCAGCGTCGACGGCGACAACGACGTGCTGGAAAGCGACCTGGTCGACGATCCGGACGGCGCCAAGGCCTCGGGCACGATCGACGTCGATACGCCCGACGGCCTGGCGTCGATTACGGTGGGCGGTACCGAGGTTACGCTGGCGCAACTCCTGGCCCTCACGTCCAGCGCCACGCGCGACATCGATACCGGCGAGGGCATCCTGAAACTGACCGGCTTTACGCCGGGCAGCCAGGTAGGTGGCGTGCCGGTCACCGGCACCCTGTCCTATACCTATGTGCTCAAGGCGGCCCGGTCCCAGCCGGGCGCCGTCGACAGCTTCGACGACATCTCGATCCAGGTGAAGGATGCCGGCAACGTGTCGAGCGCCGCCGGCACGCTGAGCATCCGCATCGTCGACGATACGCCCACGGCCAACGACGACGCCGTGTCGATCGGCGAGGAAACGGCCCAGATCACCGGCAACGTGATCGCCGGCGGCAAGCCCGGCGAAGCCGCCGACCGCGTGGGCGCGGACACCGGGACGGTAACGTCGATCGCGTTCGACGCCAGCGCGCCGGGCGTCGGCACGCGCTTCGAGACGGCCTATGGCCACCTGACGCTGAACGCCGACGGCAGCTACACCTATGAGCTGGACAGCGACAACGCCGACGTCAACAAGCTGAAGGACGGCGACACGCTGACGGAAGTATTCGGCTACACGCTCACCGACGGTGACGGCGACACCGACTCCGCCACGCTGACCATCACGATCCAGGGCCATACCGACGGCGCTCCGACTATCGATCCGGTGGACGGAAACGCCGGTGCCGATGGCCATGCGACGGTGGAAGAGCATGGCCTGGTGGACGCCAGCGGCGCCGACGTGACCAGCGGCACGGTCGCGATCGCGGCCGGCGACGGCCTGGCGTCGATCACGGTGGGCGGCACGACGCTGGACACGGCGGCTCTGGCGGCCCTGAGCGCAGCCAACCCGGTCGATATCGACACCGGCAAAGGCATTCTGCACCTGACCGGCTTCACCGGCGTGGTGAGCGTAGGCGAGGTGCCGGTATCCGGCACGCTGACCTACACCTACCAACTGAAGGCGGCGCTGGACCAGGAAGGCGAGACGGCGACGCCGGACGATATCGCGCTCTCGATCGAGGACGTGGACGGCATCCAGGGTTCCGGCACGCTGCGCATCAATATCGTCGACGACACGCCGACGGCCCATGCCGACGGCGCCGAAGTGACCGAGGACGACGACGACCATGGCAGCGTCAGCGGCAACGTGGTGGACGGCGGCGCCAACGACGACGCGGCCGACGACTTCGGCGCCGACGGCAAGGGCTCGGGCCCGGTCACGGCGATCGAGAACGGCTCCGGCGCGGCGGGTACCCTGGGCGCGGCGCTGGCCGGCCAGTACGGCGCGCTCGTCATGAACGCCGACGGTACCTATACCTACACACTGGACAACGGCAATCCGGACGTCAACGCGCTGAAGACGGGCGATTCGCTGACGGATACCTTCACCTACACGATTACAGACGGTGACGGCGACACCGTCAGCACGACGCTGACTATCACCATAGCGGGCCACACGGACGGCAATCCCGACATTACGCCGGATGACGGCAACGGCAGCGGCGTGGCCGGGCACATCGACGTGTACGAGAAGGGCCTGGCCGATGCGGACGGCAGCAATGTGGCGACCGGCACGATGGATATCGAGGCAGCCGACGGCCTGACCTCGGTCACCGTCGACGGCCGCACGGTGACGCTGGCCGAGCTGCAGGGCCTCGGCACCACCGAAATAGTCATCGAAACCGCCAACTACAAGATCACGCTGACTGGGTTCGACAGCGACGTGAACGGCGGCGGCATCGTGGTCGGCGGGACGCTGCACTACAGCTACGAATTGAAGACGGCACCGGCGGTGGCAGGCACCGACACCACGGCCGACATCGCGGTGTCGGTGACGGACGCGGGCGATGCGACGGCCAACGGCACGCTGACGGTGCGGATCATTGACGACGCGCCGACGGCACGTGCCGACGAAGCGGACGTGACCGAAGACGGCACGCCGGCCATGGGCAACGTGCTGGGCGGCATGGCGGCCGGCGACGGTGACGTGGCTGATCGCGTGGGTGCCGATGGTTCGGCGGTAACAGGCGTGGCGGCGGGCGATTCGTCGGGCGTGGCCGTCAACGGCAATGTCGACGGCGACGTCGCGGGCGGCTACGGCACGCTGGTGCTGGGCGCTGATGGTGACTACATCTATACGCTCGATGAAGGCAATGCCGACGTCAACGCGCTGAAGACGGGCGAATCGCTGACGGATACCTTCAGCTACACCATCACGGATGCCGACGGCGACACCTCGACCACGACGCTGACGATCACAATCCACGGCCATACCGATGGCGCGCCGGCGATCACGCCGGTGGACGGCAACGGCAGCGGCGTGGCCGGCCACGTCGACGTGTACGAGAAGGGCCTGGCCGATGCGGACGGCAGCAATGTGGCGACCGGCACGTTGGATATCGAGGCAGCCGACGGCCTGACCTCGGTCACCGTCGATGGCCGGACGGTGACGTTGGCCGAGTTGGCGAATCTCGGTACGACCCAGGTCGTGATCGATACCGCCAACTACAAGATCACGCTGACTGGGTTCGACAGCGACGTGAACGGCGGCGGCATCGTGGTCGGCGGGACGCTGCACTACAGCTACGAACTGAAGACGGCGCCGGCAGTAGCAGGCGCGGACACCACGGCCGACATCGCGGTGTCGGTGACGGACGCGGGCGATGCAACGTCCATCGGTACGTTGACGGTGCGGATCATTGACGACGCGCCGACGGCACGGGCCGACGAAGCGGACGTGACCGAAGACGGCACGCCGGCCATGGGCAACGTGCTGGGCGGCATGGCGGCCGGCGACGGCGACGTGGCTGATCGCGTGGGTGCCGATGGTTCGGCGGTAACAGGCGTGGCGGCGGGCGATTCGTCGGGCGTGGCGGTCAACGGCAATGTCGACGGCGACGTCGCGGGCGGCTACGGTACGCTGGTACTGGGTGCCGACGGCAATTACACCTACACGCTGGACGAAGGCAATGCCGACGTCAACGCGCTGAAGACGGGCGAATCGCTGACGGATACCTTCAGCTACACCATCACGGATGCCGACGGCGATACATCGACGACGACGCTGACGATCACGATCCACGGCAACACCGACGGCAATCCAGCCATCGTGCCGGTGGACGGCAATGGCAGTGGCGTGGCGGGCCACGTCGACGTGTACGAGAAGGGCCTGGCCGATGCCGACGGCAGCAACGTGGCGACCGGCACGATGGACATCGAGGCAGCCGACGGCCTGACCTCGGTCACCGTCGATGGCCGCACGATGACGCTGACCGAGCTGCAGGGCCTCGGCACCACCGAAGTCGTGATCGATACCGCCAACTACAAGATCACGCTGACCGGCTTCGACAGCGACGTGAACGGCGGCGGCATCGTGGTCGGCGGGACGCTGCACTACAGCTACGAATTGAAGACGGCACCGGCAGTAGCAGGTGTCGACACCACGGCCGACATCGCGGTGTCGGTGACGGACGCCGGCGATGCGACGACCAACGGCACGCTGACGGTGCGGATCATTGACGACGCGCCGACGGCACGTGCCGACGAAGCGGACGTGACCGAGGACGGCACGCCGGTCATGGGCAATGTGCTGGGCGGCATGGCGGCCGGCGATGGCGACGTGGCAGACAGGCTGGGTGCCGACGGCGACGCATCGGATGCCGTGACGGGCGTGGCGGCGGGCGATTCGTCGGGCGTGACAGTCAACGGCGATGTCGGCAACGATGTCGTGGGCAGCTACGGTACGCTGGTGCTGGGTGCCGACGGCAACTACACCTACACGCTCGACGAAGGCAACGCCGACGTCAACGCGCTGAAGACGGGCGAATCGCTGAAGGACACCTTCAGCTACACGATTACCGATGCCGACGGCGACATCTCGACCACGACGCTGACGATCACGATCCACGGCAACACCGACGGCAATCCGGCCATCGTGCCGGTGGACGGCAATGGCGCCTCCGCCACGGGCGAGGCCGAAGTCTACGAGCACGGCCTGACCGACGCGTCGGGCACGCAGACGACGACCGGCGACGTGACGATCCAGGCGGCCGACGGCCTGACCGAGGTCGTGGTGGCCGGCCAAACCCTGTCGCTGGCGGATCTGGCGGCCCTGAGCGAAGCCGCGCCGAGGACGATCACGACCTCCGCCGGCACGCTGGCGCTGATCGGCTTCGAGGCCACGGCCAACGTGGGCGGCGTGCCGACGGCCGGCACGCTGCACTATCGCTACACGCTGTCGGATGCCCAGACGCATGCCTCGCCGGGCGCGGACGAAAACACCGACATCTTCGCGCTGGAGGTGCATGACGCCGGCGGCGGCAGCAACACCGGCACGCTGACGGTGCGCATCGTCGACGACGTGCCGACCGCGGCTGCCGACACGGCCGACGTCAACGAAGACAGCATCCCGGCGACAGGCAACGTGCTGGGCGACACGGGCGCAGGCGCCGGCGACCACGCCGACCGCCTGGGCGCGGATGGCGCGGCCGCCGGGGGGGCCGTGACCGGCGTGGCCGCGGGCGATTCGGGCGGCATCGATGTGGCCGGCTCCGTGGGGAGCAACGTGGCCGGCAACTACGGCACGCTGGTGCTGGACGCCAACGGTGGCTACGCCTACACGGTGGCCAACACCAATCCGGCGGTCAACGCGCTGAAGGACGGCGACACGTTGACAGAGGTCTTCACCTACACGATCACCGACGCCGACGGCGATACCTCGACCACGACGCTGACGGTCACCATCCATGGCCACACCGATGGCAATCCGGCCGTCGTGCCGGTGGACGGCAACGGGGCGTCCGCCACGGGCGAAGCCGAAGTCTACGAGCACGGCCTGACCGACGCGTCGGCCGCGCAGACGACGACCGGCGACGTGACGATCCAGGCGGCCGACGGCCTGGACGGTGTCGTGATCAACGGCCAGTCCGTCTCGCTGGCCGTGCTGCAAGGGCTCAGCGAATCGTCGACGGTAACGATCACGACGGCGATGGGCGCGATGGCGCTGACCGGCTTCGAGGCCACGGCCACCGTGGGCGGGGTGCCGACGGCCGGCGTGCTGCATTACCGCTACACCATCACCGATCCGCAAACGCACGGCTCCGCAGGCGAAGACGAAGTCACCGACGTGTTCGCGCTGGAGGTGCATGACGCCGGCGGCGACAGCAGCACCGGCACGCTGACGGTGCGCATCGTCGACGACGTGCCGACCGCGGTGGCCGACACGGCCGACGTGGACGAAGACAGCACGCCCGCCACCGGCAACGTGCTGGGCGACACGGACGCAGGCGCCGGCGACCACGCCGACCGTCTGGGCGCCGACGGTGCGGCCGCAGGCGGCGCGGTGACCGGCGTGCAGTTCGGCGCGGCGCCGGACGACGTTTCCGGCAGCATCGGCACCGGCGTGGCGGGCAGCTACGGCACGCTGGTGCTGAATGCCGACGGCGGCTACACCTATACGGTGAACGACGCCAACCCGCTGGTCAACGCGCTGAAGACTGGCGATACGCTGACGGAAGTGTTCAGCTACACGATCACCGACCACGACGGCGATACCTCGACCACCACGCTGACGATCACCATCCACGGCAACACCGACGGCAATCCAGCAATCGTGCCGGTGGACGGCAACGGCGCGTCCGCCACGGGCGAGGCCGAGGTTTATGAACATGGCCTGACCGACGCGTCGGAGACGCAGACGACGACCGGCGACGTGACGATCCAGGCGGCCGACGGCCTGACCGAAGTCGTGGTGGCAGGCCAGACCCTGTCGCTGGCGGATCTGGCGGCCCTGAGCGAAGCCGCGCCGAGGACGATCACGACCTCCGCCGGCACGCTGGCGCTGATCGGCTTCGAGGCCACGGCCAACGTGGGCGGCGCGCCGACGGCCGGCACGCTGCACTATCGCTACACGCTGTCGGATGCCCAGACGCACGCCTCGCCGGGCGCGGACGAAAACACCGACACCTTCGCGCTGGAGGTGCATGACGCCGGCGGCGGCAGCAACACCGGCACGCTGACGGTGCGCATCGTCGACGACGTGCCGACCGCGGCTGCCGACACGGCCGACGTCAACGAAGACAGCATCCCGGCGACAGGCAACGTGCTGGGCGACACGGGCGCAGGCGCCGGCGACCACGCCGACCGCCTGGGCGCCGACGGCGCGGCCGCGGGCGGTGCGGTGACCGGCGTGCAATTCGGCGCGGCGCCGGGCGACGTCTCCGGCGGCGTCGGCACCAGCCTGGCCGGCGGCTACGGCACGCTGGTGCTGAATGCCAACGGCGGCTACGCCTACACGGTGAACGACGCCAACCCGGCCGTCAACGCGCTGAAGGACGGCGACACGCTGACGGAAGTCTTCACCTACACGATCACCGACCACGACGGCGACACCTCGACCACCACGCTGACGATCACGATCCACGGCCACACCGACGGCCCGCCGGCCATCGTGCCGGTCGACGGCAACGCCGGCGCCACCGGCCACGCCGACGTGAACGAGCACGGCCTGACCGATCCCGGCGACCCGAGCGAGGAAACCGGCGGCACCATCGACGTCATCTCGCCCGACGGCCTGCAATCCATCGACGTCAACGGCATCCCCGTCACGCTGGCCCAGCTGCTGGACCTGGACGGCACGCCGCAAACCATCGTCACCCCCAAGGGCACCCTGGTGCTCGACGGCTTCGACGTGACCAGCGACGTGGGCGGCATACCGACCGCCGGCACGCTGCACTACCACTACACCCTGGACGCCCCGCAGAACCAGCCCGATGCCGACGAGAGCACCGACGACATCGCGCTGACCGTGACCGACCAGGGCGGCGGCGCCAGCACCGGCACGCTGACGATCCGCATCGTCGACGACACCCCGGACGCCCGCGACGATGAAGGCCACGTCAACGAAGACGCCACCGGCATCGACGGCAACGTCATCGCCGCCGGCGGACCGTCCGACGTCGCCGACGTGCCCGGCGCCGACGGTGCGGCCGTGTCCGGCGTCACCTTCGGCGGCGCGCCGCAAACGGTAGGGGGCGCAGGCTTCGACACCGCCCACGGCCACCTGGCGCTCAACGCCGACGGCAGCTACCACTACGAGCTGAACAACGACGACCCGGCGGTCAATGCACTGAAGGACGGCGACACGCTGACGGAGCAGTTCGTCTACACGCTCACCGATGGCGATGGCGATACCGACACCGCCACGCTGACCATCACGATCCACGGCCGCACCGATGGCAATCCGTCCATCGTGCCGATCGACGGCGCAGGCGCCGTGCTGGGCGACGCCGACGTCGACGAGCATGCGCTGACCGATCCGGCCGATCCGGGCGAATCGACCACGGGCCGCATCGACATCGAGGCCGCCGACGGCCTGCAGTCCATCACCGTGGGCGGCACCTCGATCTCGCTGGCCCAACTGTCCGCCCTCGACCCCGGCCACCCGATCGTGATCGATACCCCGGACGGCACCCTCACGCTGACCGGCTTCACCCCCGGCCCGCTGGTAGGCGGCATCCCGACCGGCGGCGTGCTCGACTATCGCTACACGCTCGACGGCCCGGTCGACCAGCCCGGCGCCGACGCCACGATGGACAGCATCGCGCTGTCGGTAACCGACCAGAGCGGCGCCACCATCGACGGCGCGCTGACGATCCGCATCGTCGACGATGCTCCGGTCGCGCGCCCCGACACCACCCAGGTCGACGCCAACCCGCCCGGCGGCACCGTGAGCGGCAACGTGGTGGCGGGCGACGCCGGCGGCGGCGCGGCCGACACGATCGGCGCCGACGGCCCGGCGGCGCCGGTGACCGGCATCGCCTCCGGCCCGCGCGCCGGCACCGTCGGCCAGCAACTGGCCGGCGAGTACGGCACGATCGTGATGAACGCCGACGGCAGCTATACCTACGTCGTCGACAACCGCAATCCGGCGGTGGCGGCGCTGGGCGGGGAGCAGACGCTGGCCGAGGTCTTCACCTATACGATCACCGACGCCGATGGCGATACCGCCACCGCCACGCTGACCATCACGATCCACGGCGAGACCCCGCCGCCGAAGTTCGGCGACCAGATCTTCCCGCAGGCCTACGTTCCGGAAACCCGCGGCATCGGCCAGTCGTACACCCCGGCCCTGTTCGTCCACTACGCCGCGGTGGAATCCGCCAATGAGGTGCTGGCCATCAACGGCCGCATCCTCGGCGACGGCCGCATCCGCGACGGCGAAGAGATCGAAGGCTCGACGTTGCAGATCCTGCAGGACATGACCAACGTCCAGCACGTCAGTGCCGACGGGGTGTCGTTCTCGCGCGCGCTGCTGCTCGAAACCGAGAACCTGAACCGCGTGGCCGATACGGGCATGCTGGTCGGCGACTCGCTGTTCAACGATTTCTCGCCGTTCGGCGAGTTCGAGAGCAGGGCGCCCGTCGACGAGATCCGGACCGCCCGCACGGACGGCGCCCGGACCGCACAGGCCGACGCCGGCAAGGCCGAGGCGGCGGGCGGACACGGCGACGCCGCGCCCATCGTGGTCTCCGCGCCGCTTCCCGTGTCCGGCGAGCCGCACGCCGCCCCGCCCGAGGGCGCCCACTCGCTGTCGGCGCGGCTGGCCGCGCTGGCCCGCGAGCGGGTCCCTGCCTACCGCGCGCCGGCGTCGGCGCCGCGGCCGGCCGCCATCGTCCGGGTGAGCCCGAGTCCGCGCAGCTGAAATCGACCATGGCCATCCCGAAAGCCCACCTTCCTCCCGAGACAATGAATCCGACCATGACGTCCGCACGCCCCCGATTCAAGTCCGTCCCCGCCTGGGGCGCCATCCCGCTGGCCGCGTTCGCGCTTGCCGGCTGCACGATCACGCCGACCCCGATCTCGCAGGAACAGATCGCGGCCCGCGCCCAGAAGGACCAGGCCGAGATGTACAAGGACCAGGTCCCGCTGGCCGCGCCGTTGACGTTCTCGACCGCGCTGGCGCGCGCGCTCAAGTACAACCTCGACTATCGCCTCAAGATGATGGAGAGCGCGCTGTCGCACGGCCTGCTCGAAGTCTCCGAACTCGACATGCTGCCCAAGCTGGTGGCCGAGGCCGGCTACACGGCTCGCACCAACGATTCGGGCGGCACCAGCATCGGCATCGAGGACCGGGTGATCAGCCTGCGCCCGTCGACCTCGGAAGAGCGCGAGCATTTCTACGGCCGGGCCACGCTGTCGTGGAACGCGCTGGATTTCGGGCTGAGCTACTACCGCGCCAAGCAGGCCGCCGACGACTACAACATCGCCGAAGAGCGCCGCCGCAAGATCCTGCAGAACATCGTGCAGGACGTGCGCAGCGCCTATTGGCGTGCCCTGGGCGCCCAGCAGCTGCTGGGCGAGGCCAACAAGCTGGCCGACCGCATCCAGGACGCGCTGCAGAAATCGCGCGAGGCCGAGCGCGCCGGCGTGCTGCCGCCCGCCCAGAGCCTGGCCTACCAGCGCGCGCTGCTCGACGCGGCCACGCTGATCAACGTCAAGCGCCAGGAGATGCAGTTCGCCAAGCGCGAACTGGCGGCGCTGATGAGCCTGCCGCCCGGCACCGATTTCACGCTGGTCGAGGAATCCGAGAACCCGCTGGTCCCGGTGCCGGCCGACATGGACAAGCTGGAGCTGCAGGCGCTGGAGAAGCGGCCCGAGCTGCGCGAGGAAGACTACAAGGCGCGCCAGGACCAGCTCGAGGCCAAGAAGCAGATCGCGGCGCTGTTCCCGAGCCTGAACCTCTACGTGGGCCCGCGCTACGACACCAACGACTATCTGTACAACAACAATTGGGCGGAAAGCGGCGTCAGCCTGTCGATGAACCTGCTGCGCCTGGCCGGCCTGCCCACGCTCAGGAAGACCAACGAGGCCCGCCTGAAGGCCGACGATGCGCGCCGCCAGGCCCTGTCGATGGCCGTCATCACCCAGGTGCGGGTGGCCGTGGAGCGCTACAAGCTGGCGATGGTCGACCATGACCTGGCCGCCGAGTCGACCCGCGTCGACCAGCGCCTGGCCAGCATCTCGCGCGTGGGCAGCAACAACAAGCTGGACAGCGAGCTGGAGGCGCTGCGCACCGAGTCGCGCGCCGTGGTGTCGCGCTTCCAGCTCGCCACCGCCTATGCCGCCGCGCAGGCCGCCTATGGCCGCATCCTGAACTCGGTCGGCATCGACCTGCTGCCCGATACCGTGACCGGTACCGACATCCCGACGCTGGCCAAGGCGATCGACACCAGTCTGGCCAGCGGCGAGGCCCTGGCCTTCACGCAGCAGGCCGTGGCGCAGGCCGAGCTGCGCCCGATCCGCGTGCAGGTGGCCGGCGTGCCGGCCGGCGCCACCGCCGCCGGCGTGAAGGTGGCGGTCGAGCGCGTGGTCGAGCGCAACGACCTGAAGCTGGGGCAGGGCGCCACCGGCCTGCTGCTGTCCATGGTCTACCAGCCGCTGGAAGCCCGCGCCACGCGCCGCGCCCAGTGGAACCTGACGCTGGAAGACGCCGGCGGGCGCCGGCTGCTGACCCAGAGCTATACCAGCTTCCTGCCCAACGAGACGACCGAGCGGACGATGGAGGCCTTCGCCGAAGCCGCCGCGCTGTCGGTCATGTCCGAGGTCCACCGCCTGGCGCAGCAGCCGGCCGCGGTCGCCCGGAAGTAATTGCGTCGCGTGAAAAGCGCGTTTTCTTGAGAGTATCGCCTTGAGTTTCCATCTGTTGTCCGCATGTCTGGCCGGCTTGTGCCTCGCGCTGCCGCCGGCCTTTACGGCGTCCGGCGGCGCGGCGCTGGCGCAGTCCGCCCCGCTGGGCCCGGCGCCCGCGCCGCGCGGCCCGGCGCCGGCCGCGGCGCCCGCTGCCCGGTCCTCCGCTGCGCCGGTCCCGGTTCCGGCCCCGGTCCCGGTCCCGGTCCCGGTTCCGGCCCCGGTTCCGGCCCCGGTTCCAGCTCCGGCGCCATCGACGCCGGTCCGTTTCCTCGTCGTCGCCAACCAGGAGAGCAATCTCTCGGCCGCCAGTCCGGGCCGCATCGCCCGCCTGCCGGTGGGCCTGGGCGATGCCGTCCGCGCCGGACAGGTCGTGGCCGCCCTCGATTGCGACGAGGTGAAGGCGCGCCGCGCCGCGGCCGTGGCCGAACATACGGCGGCCCGCCTGCAATACGAGGCCAAGGCCAAGCTGCAAGGCCTGGATTCGGCCGCCGAGATCGAGGTGGAGCTGGCCGCCGCCAACGTCAACAAGACGGAAAGCGAAATCCAGATCTTCGACGCGCAGTTGCAGCAGTGCACCTTCGTCTCGCCGTTCAACGGCCGCGTGGCGCGCGTCTATGTCAAGATCGGGCAGGGCGTGAACCCCGGCGCGCAGGTCATCGACCTGGTCAGCACCGGCACGCCCAAGGCGCGGCTGAACGTGCCGTCGAACTGGCTGTCGTGGCTGAAGATCGGCGACACGCTGAACGCGACGGTCGACGAAACCGGCGGCAAGTACGCACTGAAGGTCTCGCGCATCGCCGGCCGCGTCGACGCGGTCAGCCAGACGGTCGAGATCGAGGCGGCTTTCGAAGGGCAGCCGAAGCAGGTGCTGCCCGGCATGAGCGGCCAGGTCCAGCCGCCGGCCCGGCAGTGAGCATCGTCCGCCCGTGGTAAACCAAGCCTTCCAGCGGCTCGCCGCCCGCGTCCATGCCGCCCGGACGCCCGCCGAGCTGTCCTTCATCTTCTGCAACGAAACCCGCGCGCTGGCCGAATACCGGCAGGCCGCGCTGGTCGCCTACGGCGAGCGGCGCCGCACCCGGCTGGCCGCCCATTCGGGGCTGGCGGACGTCGACGCCAATTCCCCCTATGCGCTGTGGCTGGCCGATGTGGTCCGCCACGTGCGGCCACGCCTGGACGAGGGCGAGTCGCCGGTCAAGGTGATGGCGCTGGCGCCGGCCATGCTGCCCGCCGAGCTGGCGGCGTCATGGACCGACTGGCTGCCTGCGCACGTATGGCTGCTGTCGCTGGCCGGGCCCGACGGCGTGTCGCGCGCGGCGCTGCTGCTGGCGCGCGACACGCCGTGGCCGACCCAGCTCGAACCCGCCACGCCCGAATACCAGCTGCTCGGCGCGGCCGACCTGTACGGCTACGCCTGGTGGAGCCTGACCGAGCGCCGGCCGCGCTGGTCGCGCGTGCTGCCGGCCGTCTCTGGCGCGCGCCTGCTGCGCTGGGGACTGCCGCTGCTGGCGCTGGCCATGCTGATCCCGGTGCGCGACTATGCGCTGGTACAGGCCGAGATCGTCTCCAACCGCAGCCAGGTGATCGCCTCGCCGCGCGACGGCGTGATCCGCCGCATGGTGGTGCCGCCCAATACGCCGGTCGAGGCCGGCCAGGTGATCGCCGAGCTGGACGACACCACGCTGTACAACCAGCTGGTGGTGGCCAAGGCGGCGCTGTCGACCGCCCAGGTGGAACTGCACCAGGCCTCGCAGCGCGCGATCGAGAGCCAGACCGCCAAGGCCGACCTCGGCCTGGCCGAAGGCAAGCTGCGCGAACGGCAGGTCGACGTCGAGGCGCTGGGGCGCGAGATCGAGCAGCTGTCGATCCGCGCGCCGGCGCGCGGCGTGTTCGTCTATTCCGATCCGGACGACTGGGCCGGCCGCCCGGTGCAGACCGGCCAGCGCGTAGGCCTGCTGGCCGATCCGCAGGCGCTGGGGCTGCATGCCTGGGCGCCGGTCGGCGAAGCGGTCAACCTCAAGCCGGGCGCGCCTATGACCCTGTTCCTGCGCGTGGCGCCACTGCATCCGGCCTTGGCCCGGCTCGACTACGCTGGCTACGAGGCGGTCGAATCGCCCGGCGGCGTCGCCAGCTATCTGCTGCGCGGCACGATCACAGGCGGCGATCCGGCCTACCTGCGCATCGGCCTGCGCGGCACGGCCCGCATCGTGGGCGACTGGACGGTGCTGGGATACCTGTTGCTGCGGCGTCCGATGGCCGCCTTGCGGGAGTGGTTCGGATGGTAGCCTCGCCTGCTGCGATCGCCGAGCTGACCGCGGCCGCCGGCGCAGCGCCGCCCGCGTCGCCGCCGGCCGGCCTGGAACTGCTGCCCGGCGGCGCGCGCCAGGCGCCGTGGCCGCGCCTGCGCGAGGAACTGCAGATCCACCCGGCCGGCGTCAATGTGGACGGTTCCCCGGTCTGGCACCTGAGCGACCCGGTGCGCAACCTGTTCTACCGCATCGGCTGGCTCGAATTCGAAATCCTGACCCGCTGGGAGATGGGCGATCCGGCGCGGATCGCCGCCGCCGTCGCCGAAGACACCACGCTGCAGCCGATCGACGAAGACGTGCTGCAGTTCGCGGCCTTCCTGCGCCACAACCAGCTGGTGCAGGAAACGCGCCCCAAGCCGCCGGTCAGGTTCGCGCACTGGCTGCTGCACAACTACCTGTCGATCCGCATCCCGCTGGTGCGGCCCGCCAAGGTGCTGCAGCGCGCGCTGCCGTGGCTGCAATGGCTGTTCAGCGGCTGGTTCTTCGGCCTGACCGCCGCCGCGGCATCGATCGGCCTCGTGCTGTCGGCGCGGCAGTGGGACGCCGTGATGGCCAATCTGCACGGGGCGCTGAGCTGGGACGGCATCGTCGGCTACCTGGGCGCATTGATTTTTTCCAAGCTGCTGCACGAGTGCGGCCACGCGCTGGTGGCCACGCGCAACGGCGTGCGCGTCGGCCACATGGGGGTGGCGCTGCTGGTGCTGTGGCCGATGGCCTATACCGACACTGGCGAAAGTTGGAAGCTGGAACGCTCGCGGCGGCGGCTGGCCATCGCGTCGGCCGGCATCCTGACCGAACTGATGCTGGCGGCGTGGTCCACCTTCTTCTGGGTGTTCGCGCCCGAGGGCAATTTCAAGAACGCGCTGTTCTTCCTGGCCACCACCGCATGGGTATTGACGCTGACGGTCAACGCCAGCCCGTTCATGCGCTTCGACGGCTACTTCATCCTGGCCGACGCGCTCGATTTCCCGGGCCTGCACGAGCGGGCGGGGCATTGGGGCAAGCGTTTCATGCGCAAGCGCCTGATGGGCATCGAGGATCCGGTCGCCGAGGTGCTGCCGCGCCATTACCAGCGCTTCCTGACGGCGTTCGCGATCGCCACCTGGATCTACCGGCTGATCCTGTTCTTCGGCATCGCGCTGGTGGTCTATCACAAATTCTTCAAGGCGCTAGGGCTGTTCCTGTTCATGGTCGAGATCTCGGTGTTCATCGTGCGCCCCGTCCGCAGCGAAATGCGCGTGTGGTGGGCGCGCCGCGCCGAGATCCGGCGGGGCCACCTGGCCGGCTGGCTGCTGATCCTGGTGGGCGGCGCGGCCGTGCTGGCGGTGCCGTGGTCCACCCGCATCGTCGCACCCGGCGTGCTGCGCGCCGGCGTGGAGCAGCCCGTGTATTCGCCGTACGCGGCGCGGCTCGACAAGGTCGACATCCGCAATGGCGCGGCGGTCGGCGACGAGCAGGTCCTGCTGGAGCTCGACGCGCCGCGGCAGGCCGAGGAGCGCGACAAGGCCAGCGCGCTGGCGCAGGCCTATGCCCGCTCGGCGCGCGGCGCGGTCGGCATCGACGACAGCGGCGCCGCGCGGCAGATGCTGGCCGACCAGTACGCGGGCCGCTACGAGGCCGAGCGCCGCGCGCGCGAGGCCGAACTGCTGCGGCTCAAGCTCGCCGCGCTGCACGGCGGCACGGTGCGCGACGTCGATCCCACGCTGCAGCCCGGCAGCTGGGTCTCGGCCACCACCCGCATCGCGATGCTGGTGGGCGGCGACCATTGGCGGGTCGAGGCCCTGGTGCGCGAGCGCGACCGCCAGCGCCTGGCCAAGGGCGAGCCCGCGCGCGTCTACGTGCGGGGCCGCTACGACGCGCCGCTGGCCGGCTGCATCGTCGACATCGACGACAGCGCCGCCACGCGGCTGCCCCACCTGTTGCTGGCCCAGCCGAACGGCGGCCCCATCCCGCTCAACCCCACCGTGCCCAAAGACCAGCTCAAGCCGGCCGACACCTGGTACCGCGTCATCGTCGAAGGCCGCAGCGACCGGCCGGTGGAACAGGTGGAAGCGGTCAGCGTGCACTTCCAGGGAGAGAGGTCGAGCATCGGCGGCAAGTGGCTCGACTCGGCGCTGTCGGTGTTGATCCAGCAATCGGGCACGTGACGGCCGGAGAGCTCGCCCTCAGTATCCTGGGCGCCAAGAAAGCGGCCGTCGCTGGCACTCAAACGTCGAAAACGTCCTGCAGGCTTGCCGCGCCGAGCAGGCGGATCGACCAGGCTTCCAGCAAGGCCGGGTCCGCGGCCGCCAGGCGTTCCCGCGCAGCATCGGGCAAGGGGCCGAAGCGCGCCGTGAGCAGCCGCTCGAACAAGGCCTGGGCGCCTTCCAACCGGCCTTCCAACCGGCCTTCCAACCGGCCTTCCCGACGCCCTTCTTCCAGGCCCTGCCGTTTCCACTGTTCGGTCCAGTCGATGACGCGTTCCGCGAGCATGGTTCGAATCTCCTGAATATCTTCAAGCTTGTTGATCGTAGCACCGGGCAGCCGCGCCGGCAGCAGCACTTCGCGCAGCCACAGCGTGAAGGCGCGGCGCACTTCCGTCATCGCCGGCGCCGCCGCGATACGGTTCAGATCCCCCAGTGCGTCGACCAGTTCGGCAGGATCGCGACTGCGCTCCAGGCGGAAGAAGGTGGCCGCCAGATTGTCCCCAGGCAGCGGCCCCTCGCCAAGCGCAGTCTGATCGAGCAGAAGATAGCGCAATTCGGGCCGGTAGCGCGCCAGTCCGCCGTGCACGATATCGATGAGCCCGCTCATCTGGCGCGGGGCGGTCCAGCGGCCGGCGCCGTTATAGAGCACCAGCGGCAGCACCGGCGGCAGGGCATCGTCCTCGCCTGGCCGCTGGCGCAGCAGGTCCTGGTACAGCAACGACAGGTAAACCATCAGGCGCAGGGCCATGTAGCGGTCGCTGCGAGACTGGAATTCCAGCAGCAGGTAGACGTACACCCATCGCACGCGGCTGCGCACCCGCCAGACCATGTCGCTCTCGCGTCGTTGGCGATCGTTGGTCACAAAGGAGGAGGGCACGCGTTCGAGCGTGGACAGGTCCAGCGTGCCGACCCATTCTTCGCGCACGAAGCCGCGCAGCAGCGCGGCCATCACCGGCGATTGGGAAAACAGCAGCTTGTAGGTGGCGTCGTGGTCCGGCATGGCGAGCAATGCAGTGAAGAGTCGGACCGCACTCTATCGCCTGCGGTGTGCGCCGGATATAGGTAGTGGGATGCGAATGTCCTGCCGCGCGGGCCGATGGCCCGGGCGGCATGGGCGCTAGGACAGGCCACCCCCGCCCAGCGGCGGCGCGATCTCTTCCAGCGGCTTGCGTTCGGCGTCGATCGCGAAGCGCCATGCCAGCAGGCCGGCCACGATCACCAGCGCGGCGCCGAGCGCGTAGCCGGCGGTGACGGCGCCGCGGCTGCCGCTTTCGATCAGGACGCCGAACAGCCATGGGGCGACGAAGCCGCCGGCCCCGGTACCGATCGCATAGAACACGGAGATCGCCATCGCCCGCATTTCCAGCGGGAATACTTCGCTTACGGTCAGATAGGCCGAACTGGCGGCGGCCGAGGCCAGGAAGAACACGGCCGACCAGCACAGCGCCTGGCTGCGGGCGTCGAGCCAGCCTTCCAGGAAGGCCCAGCCGGTCAGCGCCAGGCCGACGCCCGACAGCGTGTAGGTCAGTCCGATCATGCGGCGGCGGCCGACGCGGTCGAACAGGGGGCCGAGCAGCAGCGGCCCCAGCACGTTGCCCAGCGCGAAAGGGAACACGTACAGCGCCACCCGCGCCTCGGGCACGCCGTGGAAGCGCGTCAGCACCAGCGCGTAGGTGAAGAAGATGGCATTGTAGAAGAAGGCCTGCGACACCATCAGCGCCAGCGCGACGAGGCTGCGCCGGCGGTAGTGCCGCAGCAGGACGTCGGCCACCACGCGCAGCGGCGGCGTGGCGCGGGCGCCCGGCGCGCCGGCGCCGCCGGCCACCGGCCCGGACAAGGGCGCAGAGCCCGGCCCGGCGTCAGGCGGCGTCCCCGCGCGTAGCGGGTCGCCGGATGCGGAGGGGGCTGTCGCCGGCGAGACAGGGGCCGCAGCGGCATGGCCGGCTGTCCCGTCCACGCCAGCCGCCGCCTCGATCGCGGCCACCACGCGCAGCGCTTCCTTCTCCTGGCCATGCGTCATCAGCCAGCGCGGGCTTTCGGGCACGTCGCGGCGCACCAGCAGGATGGCGAAGGCCAGCACGGCGCCGAGGATGAAGCCCGCCCGCCAGCCGAGCGCCGGCCCGAGCACCCCGGGGTCGAGCAACACCAGGCTCAGCGCCGCCCCCAGCGCCGCGCCGATCCAGAAACTGCCGTTGATCGCAAGGTTGACCCGGCCGCGCACCCGGGCCGGGATCAGTTCGTCGATGGCGGAATTGATGGCCGCATATTCGCCGCCGATGCCCAGGCCGGTCACGAACCGGCAGGCGGCGAAGAATGCGAAGTCGGGCGAGAAGGCGGTGGCCAGCGTGCCGGCCATGTAGACGGCCAGCGTGATGAGGAACAGCTTCTTGCGGCCCAGCCGGTCGGCCAGGCGGCCGAACAGCAGGGCGCCCAGCACGGCGCCGGCGATATAGAGCGAGCCCGAGCCGCCCACCTCGGCGGCGCTGAACCCGAGGGTATCGGGCCGTTCCAGCACGCCGCCGATCGAGCCGACCAGCGTGACCTCCAGCCCGTCCAGCACCCATGCCACGCCGAGCGCGATCACCACACGCCAATGCCAGCGCGACCACGGCAAGCGGTCGAGGCGGGCGGGAAGGCTGACGTCGGCAGGAAGCATATCCACTCAGGCAGGCAGCCACCGGCCCAGGACGCCGCGGATCCGGCTTCGCCGGTCCGCCGGCGTCGCCCCCCGAGGGGCGCGCGAAGCGCGTAGGGGAGGAATCATCTCGCCTTCAGGCGTGCGTCCAACCGCGGGAACACGCGCCGGGCGTTGCCTTCGTACACCTTGTAGCGGGCCTCGGCATCGAGCACCGACGCTTCGATGTAGCGCTTGGTGTCGTCGTAGTAGTTGCCGGTTTCGGGATCGATGCCGCGCACCGCGCCGATCATTTCCGAGGCGAACAGGATGTTGTCGACCGGGATCACGCGGGTCAGCAGGTCGATGCCCGGCTGGTGGTAGACGCAGGTATCGAAGAAGATGTTGTTGAGCAGATGGTCTTTCAGCAGCGGCTTCTTCATTTCCTGCGCCAGGCCGCGGAAGCGCCCCCAGTGGTAGGGCACCGCGCCGCCGCCGTGCGGGATCAGGAAGCGCAGCGTGGGGAAGTCCTTGAACAGGTCGGAGGTCAGGCACTGCATGAAGGCGGTGGTGTCGGCGTTCAGGTAGTGCGAGCCGGTGGTGTGGAAGGCCGGGTTGCAGCTGGTGCTGACGTGGATCATGGCCGGGATGTCGTACTCGACCATTTTTTCGTAGATGGGGTACCAGTAGCGGTCGGACAGCGGCGGCGAGTTCCACTGCCCGCCCGACGGATCCGGGTTCAGGTTGATGCCGACGTTGCCGTATTCATTGATGCATTTTTCCAGCTCGGGAATGCAGGTCTTGGTGTCGACCCCCGGCGATTGCGGCAGCATCGCCACCGGCACGAAGTTGTCGGGGAACAGCTTCGAAACCCGGTAGCACAGCTCGTTGCAGATGGCGGCCCAGGCAGCCGAGACGTTGAAATCGCCGATGTGGTGGGCCATGA
This sequence comes from Pigmentiphaga soli, assembly GCF_039541095.1. Lineage (NCBI taxonomy): Bacteria > Pseudomonadati > Pseudomonadota > Betaproteobacteria > Burkholderiales > Alcaligenaceae > Pigmentiphaga > Pigmentiphaga soli. Next base: position 95,201 of record NZ_BAABFO010000003.1, on the reverse strand, counting down.
AGCTCGCGCGCGGCGAAAACAGCGTGACGTCGGAACCGCGCTGTTTCATCAGGCGCAGCTGGTTGGCCTCGATCGATTCGCGCAGGTCGTCGTCGCTGATCTTCAGTTCGGAGGCCTTGGGCATCTGCGACGGATCCTTGATGCCGGCGATCTGCCGGTTGCGCCAGTCCTCCAGCGCCTTGGGCGCCGTGGTGTAGTGGCCATGGCAGTCGATGATCAGGGGGGAAGTCATTGTTGCGTTCTCCTGGGTATCCGGTCCGGGCCGCGCAGCCATACGCGGACGCGCGCCTGGACGCGAAGCCGATTGTAGTCGACCGGGCACCCGCCACGGCATGCGACCCATCGACCCGCGCCGCCCCATCCAGGGCACAGCGGATCCGGCTCCGCCGGTCCGACAGCGCCCTTTGAGGGGACGCGCGAAGCGGGCAGGGGTGGGTCTACTTCAACAATTGCGCCAGCCGCACCAGCGGATACTGGATGCTCTTGTTGGCCCACGGCGAGAGGTGCAGCGGCTTCAGGAGCATCTTGACGGCCATGTCGGCCGGCAGGTTGCGCACCACCAGGCTGCGCGTGCGGCGGTTGACCTTGCGCAGCGCGGCCGCGTCGTGGGCCAGCTCGGGATGGCGGGCGGCGAACACGTGCCGCATGGCGCAGTCGGAATCGTCGTTGCGGATCTCGGCCACGCGCCGCGCCAGCGCGCCGAACACGGCACTGCGGCCGTTGCCTTCGGCCTGGTTGTATTTGCAGAAGTAGTGGTAGAAGTTCTTGTAGTGCCGGACTTCGTCGGCGCGGATGTGGGCCGTCAGCCGTTTCAGCACCGGCTCGTCGGTATAGGCGTTGATGCTGGTGTAGAGGGTGGCGGTGCCGGTTTCGACCACGCAGCGGGCCGCCATTTCCAGCGCGTAGCTGGGCTCGAATTCCTCCACCGTGCAGCTGCGCGAATATTCGTCGAAGAAGCTCGCGAAGGCCGCGGGCCAGTCGAAATCCGGCCAGACGCGCTCGATGTAGGCCCGCAGCGCGCGGCCGTGCTGCAGCTCTTCGGGCTCCCAGTGCTGGCCGAGCCAGGCGGAAACTTCGGGGTCGTCGTGGTAGTAGCTGACCAGGTTGCGCGTGTACAGGTCGGAGCCGGTTTCGATGAATGATGCGGCGGTGAGGACGTAGAACAGGTTTTCGTCGTCGCGCACCCGCTGCATGTCGATGCCTGCCAGGTCGATGTTGTCGAGCGACCACGGCAGCGAGGGCGAATCTGCTTTTCCCAAGACGATCTCCATCGGACATCCAGCATAGGCAGCACGAGCCGGCCGGCCGTTCCGCGCCCGGGCCCCGCCAGAGTGCAACGGCGCGTAAGAGCGCAGCGGCGCCCGTGCGCTGCCTGCCCGGCCTTCCGGTTTTCTATCTAATTAATGTGCAGATCCTGCCTGCATAGATACCTTTCTGTAACACGGCTGTCAACATGGCTAAGATGCCACAGCCGCACTGAAAGGTCACTGACTGGGCGGGCGCGGGCCGGTCTTCAGGGCGCGAGAGCGGGTGCCGGGGCGGGCGCAGGGGCGGGCGCGGTGGCCGGCGGCGCCCCGGCCGCCGGCGCGGCCGGCGCGGCCGGCGGCGTGGTCCGCATCGACGCCGGCAGCACCGGATCGAGCAGGCCGGCGCGCCAGGCCAGCACGGCCAGCACGACGATGATCGCCAGGGTCCACAGGGTGTAGGCCTTGCCGTGGCTTTCGGCGAACGGATCGTTCAGGCTGCGCTTGGCGTTGTCGGGCACGTGCGCGGTCTGCGACAGCGAGCCGCCCAGCCGGACGTTGACCTTCATACGCCCGTTGATGGCCCAGCCGCTGGCATCGAGGATGGGGCCCAGGCTGCGCTGGCGCAGCTTGAGCCAGGCGATCAGCATGCTGGGGCCGGAAATCGCCAGCACGATGCCGAGCACGGCCACCGGGATCCACCAGCCCAGGTCGACGAATTTGGCGAAGATGCCGACCAGCACGGCGCTGATGCTGCCCAAGGCCACGCCGATGGCGGCGACCGTGCCGACGTCGACCTTGTTGGCCGGCGGCTTGGCGGCGTCGGCGGCGGTCTCGGCCTTGTCGGCGGTGGCGACGCTGGTGGCCATCGCCCCCAGCCGGCCCTGCGCGGCTTCGTCGCTGGCCGCGGCGCGCTTGGCCACCTGTTCCTCGATCATCCGCACGAATTTCTTGTACGGCGAGAAGAAGGCCTGCGAGATGCTGGTCGGGTTCTCGATGATCTTGGCGATGGTGGCGTCCCAGTCCCTGCCCTGGCGGTCGTAGAACACGCCGTTGCGGCCGACGAACAGGAAGTCGACGTCGCCGGCGGTGAAGGCGGCCACGATCGTCATTTTCTCGCCCTGCCGGGTGCAGTCGCAGTAGGCAAGATAGGTCTTGGCCAGGCCGGCCAGCGCCGCGTGCTTGGCGGCGTCGTCCACGCGCACGGTCAGGTCGCAGCTGCGGGCGTCCAGGTATAGCGTGCCGGCCTGGAAGATCGCGCCTTCGCGGCGGTAGAAGTCCTTGAACGAGACGAAGTTTTCCAGCAGATGGACCAGGTCGCGCTGCAGGCGCAGCAGCTTTTCCAGGTCCTGCATGTCGTCGTGGTGCGGCTCGATGTTCAGGTCGGACTCGATCAGCGCGTTGACCTGGGCCTGGATGCCGGCATCCAGCATGGCCGTCAGCTGGGCCACGTCGAGCGCGTCGAGGTGGGTGGCGGGCTTGGCGGCCAGCCATTCGCGCGCCGGGGCCAGGCGTTCCTGCAGCTGGCGCCACGCGGCTTCGGTCAGCGCCTCGGCCGGCGCGCCGGTGAGCGGTTCGATGGCCTGGGTGCGCAGCGCATCCAGCGCGGCCGCCCAGGCGGGGTTGACGCCGCTGCGCAGCGGCAGCGTGCGGCCCGGCTCGACCTGGGCCAGCGGCAGATGGGCGATGCGGTCCGAACCCAGCGTCAGGGCATCGGCATAGAGCGCCCGGTATTCCTCCACCGAGGGGTTGAGCGCGGCCGCTGCCTGCGGATCGTAGGCCGCCACGCGGCAGCGCGCGAAGAAGTCGTCGACCTTGGCGCTCACGGCGTCGACGGCCTGCACGGCGGCCGTGGTGGCGTCGCCCAGCGGCACGATGGACGGGTCGCCGGCCACGCGGTCGCGCCATTGCCGGATCGCGGCCGCCTCTTCGAAGAAGGAGTCGGCGCGGGCGCGATCGATGCCCTGTTCGCCGCCCAGGTCCGGCACGCTGCCGTGGGTGTCGATGATGCGCTGGATGGCCTCGCGCAGCGGGCCTTCGTCGGCGGTGGCCGGGGTGACGATGCCGTCGCCGTTGAAGCGCATGGCCTTCAGCAGGCGGCCGCGGTCGGCCACGTCGTCCAGTCCGACGGCGTCGGCCGGCTTGCCCAGCAATTCCAGGATCCGGCGGGCGGTCGCGGCCAGCTGGGCGCCGGCTTCGGTACGGTCGTCGATCTCGGCCAGCGCCAGCCTGCCGTCACGGCGCAGCAGCACGTCGGGGTCGCGCAGCCGCTCGCAGGCCCAGCGGCAGGCCGCCAGCAATTCCGGCGGGCGGATGCGGCCGTCGTGGTCGGTATCGATCAGGTCCAGCGTCTGGTGGTCGAATTCGATGCCGCGCGTGGGGCACGCGAGCGCCACCCACAGCTTCTGGTCGAGCTGGTCGAGATGGCAGACATCGGCGCCGGAACGGATGGCGACCTGGTCGACGCCGCCCGCGCGGAAGAATTGCCAGGTATGTTCCATGGACTGGGGTTCTCCGGGATCGGGAAGACCGCCGCCGCGCGGCGGAACGAAGGTAAAAATCGCGTTCCGGATTATTGCTTACTTCGCGGCACGCTACTTGCTGCGCAGGCTTCTGGCGGCAGGGAGTTTGTATGGTCTGGTTACAGGCCAGGCGGCGGCGTCCGGTAGCGCGGGCTCCGCCGCCACCCTGGGCTTGCCCATGGTCCTCGCGGCTGCGCGGACCATGCGGCGGAACGAGGCCAGCACCGGGTCTTCGGCCGCCGCCGGGTGGCCCACCAGCATCACCGGGCTGCCAGGCAGCACGGGCCTGGCATTGACGACGCGCACGACCCCGAGCGCGGCGTAGCGGCGGGCTGCCGACTCGGGCACGATCGTGATGAAGCGGGTGTCGGCCACCAGCGCCAGGTTCGAATCGAAGCTGCGGGTCTCGATCACGGGCTGGATCGGCGGCAGCCCCTGTTGCGCCAGGAAGCGTTCCAGCACGGTGCGCGAGGTGCTGCCGGGCGAGGGCAGCACCCAGCCGTGATCCATCAGCCGCGCCAGGCTCACGGGCCCGCGCGGCAATTCGGCATTGCCGGCCGCGCAGATCACCAGCGGGCGTTCGTCGTACAGCCGTTCGGCGGCAATGTCTTCGCTGAAGCCGGCGGTGCCCGAGGGGTGGCGCAGGATGCCGAAATCCAATTCGCCGCGCGCCAGGGCGTCGACCAGCACGGTCGAGCCGTCCTCCATCATGCTCAGGCGAAAGCCGGCGGCGGAGCGCCGCGGCGCGCCGCCGCCCGCCGGGAACATGCGGTCCAGCACCAGCGGCATCAGCGAATGCATCGCGCGCGGGATGCAGCCCAGGCGGACCACCGGCCCGGATTCGCCGAGCAGGCCGTCGAGCCGCTCCAGCCCGCGCAGGACGAAGCGCGCCTGGGCCAGCACCGCAGCGCCCTGCGGCGTGAGTTCGCTGCCGCGCGCCGAGCGTTCGAACAGGCGATGGCCGAGCAGGGCTTCGGCATCGGCCAGCAGCCGCGACACGGCCGGCTGCGGCAGGCCGAGGCTTTGCGCGGCGCGGTGCACCGAGCGGCTGTCGGCGATGGCGGCCAGGATCTGGAGATGGCGGCGCTGCAGCGCGGCCGGGCGGCGCGAGGTCATGACGGGAGGGGATATGGAAATGGCATCACTGGATGCCAAAAATATCTCATTTACGGTATCTATGCCCGATTGCTACATTGCCGCCGTTCTTTTGCAAAGGAGGCCATCGCCATGAAGATAAGGAAAGTCGAATGCCTGCCCGTCCATCCGGGCTGGCGCAAGAACTTCGTGTTCGTGCGTATCGAAACCGACGAAGGCATCGTAGGCTGGGGCGAAGCCTATAGCCAGTACGACCGCGACCGCGCCATCGCCGCCCAGGTGAACGAACTCGGCCGCTACCTCGAAGGCCGCGAGGCCGCCCACATCCGCCACTTCCTGCAGATCGCGTTCGACGACTACGCCCAGCGCCGCTCCTCGCTCGAATACTGGTGCGCGCTGTCGGGCATCGAGCAGGCCCTGTGGGACATCGCCGGCAAGGCCGTCGACCAGCCGGTCTACAACCTGCTGGGCGGGCCGGTGCGCGACAAGCTGCGCGTCTACGCCAACGGCTGGAGCTACAAGATGTACGAGCCGGCCGACTTCGCCCGCGGCGCCGAAGAGGTGGTGCGCAAGGGCTTCACCGCGATGAAATTCGACCCGCTGCCGCGGCCGTGGCGCACCTACATCCCCCGGGAGCACATCCGGCACGCCGTGGCCGTGCTCAAGGCGGTGCGCGACGCGGTCGGACCCGACGTCGAACTGCTGCTCGATATCCATCGCCGCCTGGCGCCGCAGCACGCGATCACGCTGTCGAACGCGCTGGCCGAGTTCGAGCCCTACTGGTTCGAAGAGCCCTGCCAGGTCGAGAACCTGGAAGCGCTGGCCGAAGTGCGGGCCGCCTCGAAGATCCCGGTGGTCAGCGGCGAGGCCATGTACGGCCGGGCCGACTTCCGCCGCCTGCTGCGCGGCCGCTGCGTGGACATCATCAATCCGGACGTGTCGAACTGCGGCGGCATCCTGGAACTGCTGCTGATCGCCTCGGCGGCCGAGTCCGAGATGGTGGCGGTCTCGCCCCACAACTACAACTCCACCTCGCTGGCGCTGTCGGCCACGGTGCAGGCGGCCGCCTGCATGCCGAACTTCACGCTGACCGAGTATTTCCTGCCCTACGAGGAGTTCGGCTCGGTGGTGGCCACCAATCCGCTGGTGCCCGTGAACGGCTACATCACGCTGCCGCAGGGGCCGGGGCTGGGACTGGACATCATCGAAGAGGCCGTGCGCGCCCGGCCGTACAAGGACTATCCGCGCCGCACTTTCCGCACCAACGAAAACGACGGGCAATCCGAACACTGAGCCGTGCCCCGGCGGGCGGCCGGCGTTCGGGTCCGGCCGCCGAACGACAGGAGACAAGACATGAATCTGAAGCCCCGCATCGCCGCGGCGCTGCTGGCCGTGGCAGGCATGATCGCGGCCGGCCCGGCCGCCGCCGCGGCCGAATCGGCAGCCGACTATCCTTCCAAGCCGATCCGCTTCATCTGCACCTCGGCAGCCGGTTCGCCGCTCGACCTGATGATGCGCACCACCGCCAAGTTCCTCGGCGACGAGCTCAAGCAGACCATCGTGGTCGAAAACCGCACCGGCGGCACCGGCGCGGTCGGCATGGCCACCGCGATGAATTCGCCGGCCGACGGCTACGTCATCGTGTCGGCCACCGGCTCGACCTCGTTCCTGATGGCCGACCCGAAGTCCAGCTATTCGCCCGATGACTTCCTGTTCTTCCGCGGGCTGCAGGCCGAGCCCTCGGCGGTGGCGGTGCGGGCCGACAGCCCCTATCGCACGCTGGGCGATCTGGTAAAGGCGCTGCGCGAGACGCCCGACAAGGTCAGCGTGGGCGGCTACGCGGCGGCGGGTTTCCACCAGTTCGTGTTCTACCGGCTGCAGCAGGTGGGCAACTTCAAGGCGATCTGGGTGCCGTTCCAGGGCGGCAACCAGGCGGCGCTGGCGCTGATGGGCAAGCAGATCGACGCCGCGGTGCTCACCCCCAGCTCGGCGCTGGGCCAGGTGCAGAACGGCGACATGCGGCTGCTCGGCATCAGCACCGAAAAGCGCGATCCGACCTTCCCCGGCGTGCCTACCTTCAAGGAACAGGGGCTGGACGTGGTCGAGCTGCTGTGGCGCGGGCTGATGGTGAAGAAGGGCACCCCGCCCGAGATCGTCGCCAAGCTGTCGGCGGCGCTGGACCGGGTCGAGGCCAAGCCCGAGTGGAAGGCCTTCATGAAGGCCAACGCCCAGTCGCCGGTGAACCTGACGGCCGACCAGATGCAGCGCCACGTAGTGGAAGAAGTGGCCTCGCGCAGGAAATTCCTGCAAACCATCGGCGTGGTGAAGTAGCCGGCAGGGCGCTCGCGGCGGCCCGCGCCGGGGGCCCGGCGCCCCTGCCTGCCGGAGCCCTCTGCCGTGCGGGCTACCGCTCGCCGGCGGCCGGTTCGCCGTCCAGCAAGGCGCCGAGCAGGCGGTGCAACTGCCGCGCCAGGTCGGGATCGACCAGCAAGGGGGCGCGGTCCGGCTCGGTGGCTGCCGGCGGGCCCCCGGCGGCAGCGGCCCGCGCCTCGCCGAATGCCGTTTCGTCGTGCAGCATCGCGCGCGAGCGTTCGGTGAGCCGGTCCAGGCATTCAAGGAAGATTTCGCGGTGCTCGGCCGGCAGCGCGTCGATCCAGACGCGGTTGTGTGCCGCGGCCTCGGCGTCGATGCGGCCGTACATGCGGCGGCCGGCCGGCGTCAGCGCCAGGTAGAACGAGCGCTGGTCGGTTTCGTCGGCCTGGCGTTCGACCAGTCCGTCGGCCACCAGCTTGGTCACCATCCGGCTGCCGTGGCTCTTGTCGACGCCGATTTCCCGGCACAGGCGGCGCAGCGTGATCGGGCCGCACACGCCCACCACGCCCAGGATGCGGCATTCCACCGTGCGCATCCCGAACATCCTCTGGTACGACAGATCGGCCTGGCGCACGACCAGGTTCGACAGGATTTCCAACCTGAACGTGGGCAGCGACCGGAAGGATTTCGACGGCGCGCCTGCGCTCGGTGGCTGTTTGCCGGGTTTCATCGCGAGGCCTCAAGAGTTCGCGCAATTATAGGCATGCCACCGTTGGCGCGGGAGGGCGTGATAGCCCCCGCTCGCCGTGCCGGCGCATAATATGCCGGCAGGCGCGGCCTGCTGCGCGGCGCCGTCCGGCGCCGTTTCCTGTGCTCTGGATGGACATGCCATGACGACTCAAGCGCAATGGGCCGCCGCGAGCGGCAAGACCGCCTGCGAGGTGACTTTCGACCACGGCTGGCTGGTGGCCGACCTCGATGCCGAGGCCGGCGGCGGCAGGCACCCGGCGCCGCACGACCTGCTGGACGCGGCGCTGGCCGCCTGCACCACGCTCACGCTGGAGCTGTACATCAAGCGCAAGGGCTTCGACGTCGATTCGCTGCGGGTAGAAGTGGCGCACGCCAAGGGCGCCGACGGCTACCGGATGACCCGCACCATCCACGTGGCGGGGCGCCTGTCCGACGAGCAGAAGGCGGCCGTGCTGCGCATCGCCGAGGCCTGCCCGGTGCACAAGACGCTGACGGGCAAGATCGCGATCGTGACCGAGGCCTTGCAGGTGGTGGACGCGGCGTCGTAGACGACCGTCAACCGCCGGCCACCGCCCGCAGCGCCGTGGCGATGGTGGCGATGTTGTACGGCTTGCGCAGCGTGATCGCGCGCGGGATGTCGACGGAAATCGTCTGTCCGGTGGCGAACACGATGCCGATCGCGGGATGCAGCTCGCGGGCCTGCATGGCCAATGCCTCGCCCGACATGCCGGCCAGGCCGACGTCGGCCATCAGCACGTCGACGGGGCCGGCCGCCAGCACGTCCAGGGCCTGCCCGGCGTCGGGCACCTGCGTCACGGCGTGGCCCAGCGACTCGAGCAGTTCCGCGGTGCCTGCGCGGATCAGGTCGTCGTCTTCCACCAGCACGATCCTGAGCGATTCGGTCTTCTTCATCGGCGCCGTCGCCTTGGCCGGCTCCATGGCCGCGAGTTCCTGGCGTTGCCTGCGGTTCGCCAGCACGTGGCGGACCTTGCGGGCAAGGTCTTCGCGCGTGTAGGGCTTGCCAAGCAGCTCGACCCCGGCATCGAGGCGCCCGCCATGCACGATCGCGTTCTGCGTATAGCCGGAGGTGAACAGCACCGCGAGGTCCGGCAGCCGTTCCCTGGCCTTGCGGGCCAGTTCGGTGCTGCGCAGCGGACCCGGCATCACGACGTCGGTGAACAGCAGATCGATCTTCAGCCCGCTGTCGATGACGGCCAGCGCGCCCACGGCGTCCTGCGCCTTGAGCACCTGGTACCCCAGGTCGGTGAGCAGTTCGACGGCCGTGGCGCAGACTTGCGGGTCGTCCTCGGCCACCAGGATGGTTTCGTTGCCGCCCACGGTCAGCTGGTTGTCCAGCGGCTCGAAAACCGACTCTTCCTCCATCGACCGGGGCAGGTAGAGCTTGACCGTGGTGCCGTGGCCCGGCTCGCTGTAGATCTTGACGTGTCCGCCGGACTGCTTGACGAAGCCGTACACCATCGACAGCCCCAGGCCGGTGCCTTTGCCCTCGGGCTTGGTGGAGAAAAAGGGCTCGAAGGCCTGGGCGATCACCTCCGGCGGCATGCCGGTGCCGGTATCGGTAACGGCCAGCATCACGTACTGGCCCGGGGTCACTTCCGCGTGCTGGCGGGCGTAGGCGTCGTCGAGGAAGGCATTGCCGAGTTCGATCGTCAGCTTGCCGGCGCCGTCCATGGCGTCGCGCGCGTTGATCGACAGGTTCAGCAGCGCGTTCTCGACCTGGCTGACGTCGACGAAGGTATTCCACAAGCCGCCGGCCACCACCATTTCCACCTCGATGGCTTCGCCCAGGGTGCGCTGCAGCATGTCTTCCATGCCGGCGATGAAGCGGCCGATGTTCACCACCTTCGGGTCGAGCGCCTGCCGGCGCCCGAAGGCGAGCAGGTAGCTGGCCAGCTTGGCGCCGCGGGTGACGCCCGCCAGGGCGTTGTGCACCCGCCGTTCGGCGCGTTCGTTGCCGGCCACGTCGCGCGACAGCAGTTGCAGATTGCCCGAGATGATCTGCAGCAGATTGTTGAAATCGTGCGCGACGCCGCCGGTCAGCTTGCCGATGGCTTCCATTTTCTGGGCCTGCTGCAGTGCCTGCTCGGTCCGCCTGAGCGCGGCGGCGGCCGCCACCCGCTCGCTGATGTCGCGCGTGACCTTGGCGAAACCGATGACGTCGCCGGCCTCGTTGCGGATGGCTTCGATCACCACGTGCGCCATGAAGCGGCTGCCGTTCTTGCGGACCCGCCATCCTTCCTGCTCGAAGCGGCCGGCATTCGATGCGGTGGCGAGCGCCCTGGCGGGCAGGCCGGCGGCGCGGTCTTCGGCCGTGTAGAAGCGGGAGAAATGCGAGCCGATGATTTCTTCCTGCGTATAGCCCTTGATACGCTGGGCGCCGACGTTCCAGTGGGTCACCCTGCCGGTGGGGTCCAGCGTGTAGATGGCGTAGTCCGTGACCCCCTGCACCAGCACGCGGAATTGCTGCTCGCTCTGGCGCAGCGCTTCCTCGGCCTGCTTGCGCTCGGTGATGTCGCGGGAGATCTCGGCGAAGCCCAGCAGCCGGCCGTCGCGGTCTTTGATCGGATCGATGATGACGTGCGCGTGAAACCGCGCCCCGTCCTTGCGGACTCGCCAGCCCTCGGTTTCGAATTTGCCGGCCTGTGCGGCCGTGTACAACGCTTGCCCGGGCAGCCCCGCCGCCTGATCTTCGGCCGTATGGAACACGGAAAAGTGCCGGCCGATGATCTCGCTTTCGTCGTAGCCGTTGAAGCGTTGGGCACCCGCGTTCCAGCTGGCCACGCGGCCGCCCTGGTCCAGCATGTAGATGGCGTAGTCGCGGATGCTGTCGACCAGGAGCCGGAGGCGCTGCGGACCGGCCAATTGGTTGTCGTTCGGGCTGTCGGGTGACGTCATCGCACTATAGTAACTGTGGCTGGCGCCGCTGTGCCACCGCGTGCGAGCGGCGCCAGGTCAGGGCCGGCCCTGGGCCAGCACCTGCCTGACCGCCGCCAGCAGCCGTTCGAGGTCGTCTTCGCCGATGGTGAAGGCGGGCGTGAGATAGACCACGTTGCCGAACGGCCGCACCCAGACGCCGGCGTCCACCAGCCGCCGGCGCAGCGCGTCGCGGTCGGCGATGCGGTCGAGCTGGACCACGCCGATCGCGCCCAGCGTGCGCACGTCGGCCACCCAGGGCAGGCTGCGGCACGGCTCGAGCCCGGCGCGCAGCCTGGACGACAGCGCCGCCACCTGCGCCAGCCGCGGTTCGCGCTCGAACAGGTCGAGCGAGGCATTGGCCGCGGCGCAGGCCAGCGCGTTGCCCATGAAGGTGGGGCCGTGCATCAGCGCGTGTTCCGGCGAATCGGACCAGAATGCCTCGAAGATCCGGCTGCTGGCCACGGTGACGGCCAGCGGCAGCGTGCCGCCGGTCAGCGCCTTCGACAGCGTGACGATGTCGGGCCGCACGCCGGCCTGCTGGAAGGCGAACATCGTGCCGGTGCGGCCGAAGCCGGTGAAGATTTCGTCGAAGATCAGCGGCAGGCCGTGGGCGTCGGCCAGCGCGCGCAGCCGTTGCAGCACCTCGGGCGGGTGCATCAGCATGCCGCCGGCGCCCTGGACCAGCGGTTCGACCAGGATGCCGGCCAGCGTGGCGCCGTGGCGGCCGAGCAGGGCGTCGAGCGCGCCGGCGGCGGCCTCGTCGCCGGGCAGCTCGGCGATCAGGTGTTCGGTCAGCAGGCCGCGGAACAGCCGGTGCATGCCTTCGTCGGGGTCGCACACGGCCATGGTGCCGAAGGTGTCGCCGTGGTAGCCGCCACGGAAGGCCAGGAAGCGGCTGCGGCCGCGTTCGCCGCGGTTGAGCCAGTACTGCACGGCCATCTTCATCGCCACCTCGACCGCCACCGAGCCGGAATCGGTGTAGAACACGCGGTCCAGGCCGGGGCCCAGCAGCGCGCACAGGCGGTGCGCCAGGGTCAGCGCCGGTTCGTGCGCCAGGCCGCCGAACATCACGTGCGGCAGCGTGTCGAGCTGGGCGCGCACGGCGGCGGCGATGGCGGGGTGGTTGTAGCCGTGGCAGGCCGTCCACCACGAGGCCACGCCGTCGATCAGCTCGCGGCCGTCGGCCAGCACCAGCCGGCTGCCGTGGCTGGCCGCCACCGGCAGCGGCGGCGGGGTGGTCTTCATCTGGGCGTAGGGCAGCCAGATGTGCGGATAGCCTGCGGCCATCCAGGGCGGCGCAACAGTCATCATGTATAGAATGATATCGAAGGCGCCAATTCTACCGGGCGCCCCCTTGCCCCGCCCGATGGCCGAATATCCGTTTCCATGGCGCTGTCCGCCTCCCGACGCGGGCGACTGCCGCAGCCCCTCCAGGATGCGGCGGATCCGGCTCCGCCGGTCCGCCCGCATCGCCCCTCGAGGGGCGCGCGCAGCGCGTAGGGGTGGGCCTGACCTCCGAAGGTATCCATGTCCAGACTGGACCCGCTGTTTCTGCAAGAACTCGACAAGGCCGAAAGCCGGCGCGTGCGGCGCCGCCTGCGCGCCGTCCAGCCGGGGCCGGCCGGCCGCCTGGTGTCCGGCGGCCGCCGGCTGGTGAATTTCTCCAGCAACGATTATCTCGGGCTGGCGCGCCATCCGGCGCTGGTGGCGCGCGCCCAGGCGTGGGCGGCCGACTACGGTACCGGCGCCCAGGCCTCGCGGCTGGTATGCGGCAATTTCGAGGCCCACCAGGCGGTGGAGGCCAAGATCGCCCGCCTGAAAGGCACCGAGGCCGCGCTGCTGTTCGCCTCCGGCTGGCAGGCCAACGCCGCCGTGCTGCCGGCGCTGCTGCGCGCGGCCGCGTCGCGGGGCGCGCCGCAGGTCTATACCGACCGCCTGAACCATGCCAGCCTGCACCATGGCTGCCAGGCCGCCGGCGTGCGCGAGGTCCGTTTCCGCCACAACGACCTGGACCATCTCGATCAATTGCTGTCCGGCCGCGACGGCGACGGGCCGTGCTTCATCGTGACCGAAAGCGTGTTCAGCATGGACGGCGACCGTGTCGACGTGGCGCGGCTGGCCGATCTGGCCGACCGCCACGGCGCCTTCCTGTACCTGGACGAGGCGCACGCCACCGGCGTGCTGGGCGAGGGCGGCATGGGGCTGGCCGGCCTGGCGCCCGGGCGCGTGGACCTGGCGATGGGCACCTTCAGCAAGGCGCTCGGCTCGTTCGGCGCCTACGTGGCCGGTTCGCAGGCGCTGTGCGATTACCTCGTCAACGCCTGCTCGGGCCTGATCTACACCACCGCGCTGCCGCCGCCGGTGCTGGGGGCGATCGACGCCGCGCTCGACCTGATCCCGTCGCTGGATGCCGAACGCGAGCGGCTGGCCGCCTCGGGGCGGCGGCTGCGCGCGGCGCTGCAGGGAATGGGCGTGGACACCGGCGCCTCGTCCACCCACATCGTGCCGGCCATCGTGGGCGACGAAACGCGTGCGCTGGCGCTGAGCGCGGCGCTGGAAGCCGCCGGCCTGCTGGCGGTGGCGATCCGGCCGCCCACCGTGCCGGCCGGCACCAGCCGCCTGCGCATCGCGCTGAGCGCCGCGCATACCGAGGGCGACCTGGCGCGGCTGCTCAATGCCCTGGGGGCCGCGATCAAGACTACGGGAGTCAGGCCATGAACGTTTTCCGCACGGCCGCCCGGCCGGGTGATCACCCCCACGGAGGCGCGCGATGACGCCGATGCCCCGCGCCGGAGTCCTGGCTTCGGCCGTGCCCGAGGCCGCGTCGGGCACCGCGCCGTCGCGGCCCACGCTGCTGTTCGAACATGGCTGGGCCTTCGACGGTTCGCTGTGGGACGCCCTGCGGCCGCACCTGGCCGACTGGCCGCAGGTGGTGGCCGATGCCGGCTACTTCGGCGCGCCCGGACCGGCGCGGCCCGGCGGCCCGATCGTGGCCATCGGGCATTCGCATGGTTTTTTGCGGCTGGTGCAGGAAGGCGCGCCGGACTGGGCCGGCTGGGTCGCGATCAACGGCTTCAGCCGCTTCACCGGCGCCGACGATTTCCCCGCCGGCGTCGCGCCCCGCGTGCTGCAACGCATGCTGGCGCGGTTCGACGTCGACCCGGCCACGGTGGTGGACGATTTCCGCCTGCGCTGCGGCAGTCCGCCCGCGGGCCGGCCGCTGGATACCGACCGGCTGGGCGCCGGCCTGCGCGTGCTGGCCGGCGGCGCCGGCCGCGCCGCGCTGGCCCGCGGCCGCGTGCCGGGGCTGGCGCTGGCCGGCGAGGCCGACCCCATCGTGCCGCCCGCCTTGACGCGGGCCTCGTTCGGCGGCCTGCAGGGCACCCGCATCGAATGGCGGGCGGGCGGCAAGCACGTGCTGCCGGTGACGGCGCCCGACTGGTGCGCCGGCCACATCCGCCGCTACCTCGAAGGGCTGGCGGGGCCGGGGAGGGCGGCGTGAACGGGCCCGGACGGAACGCGGTCGGCCTGCAGGACGCCCCGCAGCCACGGGGCGGCCCGGCCGGCGGCGCGCAGCGCAACGCGCGGGTGGGCCGGCGTTTCGGCCGCGCCGCGCGCGACTACGACGCGCACGCCGAGGTGCAGCGCGCCGCGGCCGAGCGGCTGGCGCAGGCCATCGCCGGCCTGCCGCTGCCGGCGCGGCCGCGCATCCTGGAGGTCGGCTGCGGCACCGGCCTGCTGACGCAGGCGCTGGCGCGCCGCATCGGCGCGGCCGACTGGACGATCACCGACATTTCCCCCGGCATGCTGGCGGCGGCCCGCGGCGGCCCGCCGCTGCCGGGCACCGCGCGCTTCATGCAGCTGGACGGCGAACATCCCTGCGCTTTGGCCGGGGAACGCTTCGATCTGGTCTGCTCCAGCCTCGCGGCGCAGTGGTTCGGCGACCTGGACGCGGGCCTGGCGCGCCTGGGCGGCCTGCTGCGGCCGGGCGGGCACCTGGCGGTGTCCACCCTGGCGGCCGGCACGTTCGGGGAATGGCGCCGGGCGCACGAGGCGCTCGGCCTGGCCGCGGCCACGCCGCATTATCCCGCCGCCGCGCGCATCGGCCGCGCGCTGCCGCGCATGACGGGCCGCGTGCAGGCCTACGACCTCGTGCAGGCGCACGCCGATGGCCTGGCCTTCCTGCGCGGGCTCAGGGCGATCGGCGCCACCGTGCCGGCCGCCGGCGCGCGTCCGCTGGGCGTGGCCGAGCTGCGGCGCGTGCTGGCCCGCTTCGAGGCCGCGGGCGCGACGGCGACCTATCGCATCGCGCAAGGCCTCTGGCGGCGCGCGGCGCACACGCCGCGCGGCGTATTCGTGACCGGCACCGACACCGGCATCGGCAAGACGCTGACCTCGGCCGTCCTGGTGCGCGCCTGGCAGGCCGATTACTGGAAGCCGCTGCAGACCGGCATCGCCGACGAGCCCGGCGACAGCGACACGGTGACGCGGCTGGCGGGGCTCGCGCCCGGCCGGCTGCATGCGCCGGCATCGGTGCTGCGGGCGCCGCTGTCGCCGTGGGCCGCGGCCCGGGAAGAGGGGGCGGCGATCGACGCGGCGGCCATCGAGGCACCCGCCACGGCGGCGCCGCTGGTGGTGGAAGGGGCCGGCGGGCTGTTCGTGCCGATCGACGACGACACCATGATGATCGACCTGATCTGCCGCCTGGACCTGCCGGTGGTGCTGGTGGCGCGCAGTACGCTGGGCACCATCAACCATACGCTGCTGAGCCTGGAGGCGCTGCGCCGCCGCGGCGCGCCGGTGGCCGGCGTGGTGCTGAGCGGGCCGCGTTCGCCGGGCAACCGCGAGGCCATCGAACGCTTCGGCGGGGTGCGCGTGCTGGCCGAGATTCCGGCGCTCGAACGCGTGGACGGGCAGGTGGTCGCCGAACTGGCGACGGCGATGCCGGACCTGGCCGCCTGCCTGGCCGCCGCCGGACGCTGAACCCGGCCGCGCGCCTACATCGGCGGGACGACGCCGCCTTTTTCCACGGTGATGCGGGTGGCGACGTAGCGGTCGCCCTTCTGGTCGGCATTGACCACCGCCTTGCGGCCCACTTTCACGTCGGCGCGGGTGGCCGGCACGAAGGTCAGGATGCGCGCCTCGGGCGGCACGACGATTTCCTGCGTGCCGCCCTTGTACGAGAGCTTCAGGTTGCGGCCGTCGCGGGCGCCGACCACGGCGTCGACGTTGGCGTTGGTCATCGTGCTGTCGGGACCCATGTTCCAGCCGCGGTGGCCTTCGCCGGTGCCGCGCGCCGATTCGGGAAAGATCACCACCTGCACGGCGCGCTGCACGCCGTCGGGGCCGATCTTGGCGCCCACGCCCACGAAGCTGCCCGGCTTGACGTCGGCCAGCGTCATGTTCTTGAACGCCTGCACCGGCACGCTCGCCGGCGCGTCGATCGCGACCGTCTCGCCGCTGGCGTGGCGGATCGTCAGCGAGGTGGGCGTGGCGGCGATGACGTCGCCGCCGATGCGGGCGCTCTGGGCCAGCGCCGGCGCGGCGGCGGCGAAAGCGGCGGCGACCGCCAGGGTCTTCAAGTATCCGTTCATGATTTGTCCCGGGATGCACTGCTTCGGCGCGATATGTGGCGTTTGTAGCGCGTTGCCGCTGAAGCCCGCCTGAAATCGCGGGGCTCCGCGTGCAGGGCGATGTTCCGCCGTTTGCGGTGGCGGATCAAGCAGGCGACGGGCGCGTCGAATTGAATTATGATGGCCATCATTTATTTTCCGGCCGCGCGGTCCGCGCGCCGTGCACCCGACACCCTGCCGCCACGATATGTTCGCCCAAACCCTGTCGCTCTGGCTCGACCGCCGCGGCATCCACTTCGCCTGGATCGTCGCCGCCATTACCTTCCTGACCATGCTGACCACCGCGGCCGCGCTGGGCACGCCCAGCGCGCTGCTGCCGTCGCTGGTGGCCGAATTCGGCTGGAATACCGAGCAGGTGTCGTCGGCGCTGGCGCTGCGTTTCGCGCTGTTCGGGCTGATGGCGCCGTTTTCCGCGCTGCTGATCGACCGCTTCGGCCTGCGGGCCGTGGTCTGCAGCGCGCTGCTGATGATCGGCGCCGGCATGGGGCTGGTCACCGGCGTTACCGCCATCTGGCAACTGTTCGCGTTGTGGGGCGTGGTGCTGGGCATCGGTTCGGGCATGACGGCGCAAGTGCTGGGCGCGCTGGTATCGAACCGCTGGTTCACCCAGCGCCGCGGGCTGGTGATCGGGATCCTCACCGCCAGTTCGGCCACCGGCCAGTTGCTGTTCCTGCCGGCCGCAGCCTGGCTGTCGGACCACTATGGCTGGCGAGCGGCGGTGCTGCCGCTGTGCACTACCTGCCTGGTGGTGGCCGGGCTCGTCCTGTGCTTCATGCGCGACCGGCCGGCCAGCGTCGGCCTGGCGCCGTACGGCGAGCCGCCGGGGACCGCAGCGGCGGCCGCGCCGGCGCGGCCGATGCGCTGGACGGCGCCGTTCACGGTGCTGGCCGAGGCCGCGCGCAACCGGGTGTTCTGGGTGCTGGCCGCCACCTTCTTCATCTGCGGGCTGAGCACCAGCGGCCTGATCCAGACGCATTTCATTTCGCTGTGCGGCGACTACGGGCTGTCGGCGGTGCCGGCGGCCTCGGTGCTGGCCATGATGGGGGCCTTCGATTTCGTCGGCACCATCATGTCGGGCTGGCTGTCCGACCGCTACGACAGCCGCAAGCTGCTGTTCTGGTACTACGGGTTGCGCGGGCTGTCGCTGTTCTGGCTGCCGCATTCGGAATTCACGTTGACCGGGCTGTCGCTGTTCGCGATGTTCTACGGGCTGGACTGGATCGCCACGGTGCCGCCCACGGTCAGGCTGGCCACGGCGGAATTCGGCCGCGAGCGGGCGCCGATGGTGTTCGGCTGGATCTTCGCGGCGCACCAGCTGGGCAGCGCGGCGGCCGCCTACGGCGCCGGCGCCGTGCGCACCGCGCTGCTGACCTACAACCCGGCCCTGTACGCCGCCGGACTGGCCTGCCTGCTGGCCGCCGCCATCGTGTTCGTCATCCGCCGGCGGCCGGCGCTGGCGGCCTGACGAGGAGACGCCATGGCCCGCGTATCGCGCGACCAGACCGCGAAGAACCATGAACGGATCGAACAGGCGTCGGCCCGGCTGCTGCGCGAGCGCGGCCTCGACGTCAGCGTGGCCGACGTGATGGCCGATGCCGGCCTGACGCATGGCGGCTTCTACGGGCATTTCGCGTCGAAGGACGAACTGGCCGCCGCGGCCTGCGCCCGCGCCTTCGGCGAGGCGGCCGAGCGCTGGCGCGAGCGGACGGCCGGGCGGCGCACCCGGCGCAGCCGCTGGCTGGCGGTGATCGAGAGCTATCTGTCGGCCCCGCACCGGGATCATCCCGGCGCGGGCTGCGCCGCCACGGCCCTGGCGGCCGACGTGGCGCGCCAGCCGCCCGGCAAGCCGGTGCGCGCCGCCTACGTGGCGGGCTGCAAGCAACTGGCGGCCATGCTGGCCGACCTGTCGCCGGCCGCCACGCCGGCGGGCCGCGCCCGCCAGGGCTGGGCCCAGCTGGCGATGCTGGTGGGCGCGGTGTCGCTGTCGCGGGCGATGGATGGCGATCCCGATGCCGACCAAGTGCTGCGCGCGGCGCGGGATTACCTGGCGGATGCCGATGCGTCGGCCGCGGCAGGCGCGGACAACGACGGCGCCTCGACTTGACCGGCCGGGCCACAGGCCCGATGCTGCGGACATGCCTGACCATCGCCCCGCCTGCCGGATGCGGAACCGCGGACCGCGCGCCTCGCGCGGCGCCGGCCGCCGGGCCGCGTTCGTCCGGTCCTGCGCCGGCACCGGGTTCGCCGCCGCGCTGGCTGCCTGGCTGCTGGCCGCGGCATGGGGCGGCGCGGCATGGGCGGGCGCCGAAAGCGCGAACGGGGAAGGCGTGCAGGCGGCGGGCGCGGCCGCTTCGGCGCGAACGCTGACGATCGGCTCCAAGCGCTTCACCGAGTCCTACATCCTGGCGCAGGTCTTCGCCCAGGCCGCCGCGCCGGCGCTGCGCGGACCGCCAGCCGTCAAGGCCGGGCTGGGCAACACGGCCGTGGTCTACCAGGCGCTGCAGGCCGGCGCCATCGATCTCTATCCCGAATATGCCGGCACCATCGCCCGCGAAATCCTCAAGACCGAGGATACCGATCCGGACGCGCTGCGGGCCGGCCTGGCGCCGCTCGGCCTGGGCGCCGCGATCCCGCTCGGATTCAGCAACGGCTACGCGCTGGCGATGCGCGATGCCGACGCGCGCCGGGCCGGCATCGCCACGCTGAGCGACCTGGCCGCCCACCGCGAGCTGCGCTTCGGGCTGTCCAACGAATTCATCGGCCGCGCCGACGGCTGGCCGGGCCTGGCGCGGCGCTACCGGCTGCCGCAGACGCCGGCCGGGCTGGACCACGGGCTCGCCTACCAGGCGCTGGCGCAGGGGCGGGTCGACGTGATCGACATCTATTCGACCGATCCCAAGATCCGCGAACTCGGCCTGCGGGTGCTGCGCGACGACCAAGGCTATTTCCCGCGCTACGACGCGCTGGTGCTGTACCGGCTCGACGTGCCGCGCCGCTTTCCGGCGGCGTGGCAGGCCCTGTCCCGGCTCCAGGGCCGGATCGACGAGCAGGCGATGATCGCGATGAACACGCGGGCCGAGCTCGACGGCGTGGGGTTCGAGCGCATCGCCCGGGATTTCCTGGCCGCGGGAGAAACGGCGGCTCGCGCGCCGGCCCGGCAGCGTACCGGCGTATGGGACAAGCTGTGGGGCGACGACCTGGCCCGGCTGGCGGCGCAGCACGTGCTGCTGGTGGCGGCGGCGGTGGCGCTGGCCGCCGCGGTGGCCGTGCCGCTGGGCGTGCTGGCGCCGCCGCGCGCGCCGGCGCGGCTGCTGGCGGCGGCCGGGCTGCTGCAGACGGTGCCCTCGCTGGCGCTGCTGGCCGTGCTGATCTGGCTGCTGGGGCGCATCGGCACGCTGCCGGCGCTGGCCGCGCTCACGCTCTACGCCTTGCTGCCCATCATGCGCAACACCTGCGTCGGCATGGCCGGCATTGCCGCCGGCCAGCGCCAGGCCGCGATGGCGCTGGGGCTGCGCCCGATGCAGCGGATCGGGCTGGTGGAGCTGCCGCAGGCGCTGCCTTCCATCGTGGCCGGCCTGCGCACCGCGACCTCGATCTCGATCGGCACCGCCACCATTGCCGCCTTCATCGGCGCCGGGGGCTTCGGCGAACGGATCGTCACCGGCCTGGCGCTCAACGACGCGGGGCTGCTGCTGGCCGGCGCGCTGCCGGCGGCGGCGCTGGCGCTGCTGTGCGAATTGCTGTTCGAACTGGCCGAACGCCGGCTGCGGCGTTGAGCCGCCGGCCCGGCCGCGCGCGCCGGCGTTGGCTACCCCGGGCGGCCGGCGCCGGCGGCTTGCGTGCGGACGGGGCCGGTCCCTGCGCTTGCAAACCGTTGCTTCCACGCCCGCGGACGGCCTCGGCGCTGCGTTACGATGCGGGCTTCGATCGACTTCCGGACCGCCATGCCAGGTTATCTCCGCATCCGTTCCCGTTTCCTTTCCGCAGCCGCCGCCGGCCTGTTGCTGTCCGCCGCCGGCGTCGCCCACGCGCAGCAGGGTCCCGCCCTCGACACAGCCGCCTGCCTGGCGCGCCTGCGCACCGGCGCCCCGGCCAACGGCGTGGCCGTCGCGGATTTCGACCGCCTGACCCAGGACGCCTCGCTGCTGCCCGCCACGGCCGCCGCCGCCCGCGTCCAGCCCGAAACCAAGGAAACCTGGTGGGACTACCTGGCCAAGACGGTGGACGACGAACGGGTGGCCGACGGCCGCGCGATCGTGGAACGCGAACGCGAGCCGCTGGCCGCCATCGCCGACCGCTACCAGGTCGACGGCCAGGCGCTGGTGGCGATCTTCGGCATCGAAACCAACTATGGCCGGCAGCTCGGCAAGACCCGCGTGCTCGACGCCTGGCTGACGCGCGCCTGCACCGAAAGCAATCCGCTGTGGGCGCGCAACGCCTACGCGGCGCTGCGCCTGCTGCGCGACGGCGTGGTCGACCCGGCCTGGTTCGTCGGCTCGTGGAGCGGCGCCTTCGGCATGACGCAGTTCATCCCGACCTCGTTCTTCGAACTGGCCGCCGACGGCGACGGCGACGGCCGCATCGACCTGTACGGTTCGCTGCCTGACGCGCTGGCCTCCACCGCCAGCCATCTGCGCAAGCGCCGCGCGCAATGGACGCGCGGCCTGCCGGCGGTGATCGAGGTGCGCCTGCCGGCGGCGCTGGCGGCGACGCTGCCGCCGCAGCCCGACGCCGAATACGCCGGCGCCGACCGCCGCCCGCTGGCCGACTGGACGGCGCGCGGCGTGACCCGGGCCGACGGCGGCCCGCTGGCCGCGTCGGCCGATCCGGCCGCCACCGCCTACCTGTTCGCGCCGACCGGCGGCCGCGGGCCGGTATTCCTGGCCACCGGCAATTTCGACGCCATCCTGCACTACAACCAGTCGCGCAAATACGCGCTGGCGGTGGGGCTGCTGGCCGCGCGCATCCAGGGCGCGCCGCCCCTGGCCACGCCGTGGCCGACCGACGATCCGGGCCTGAGCCGTCGCGAGATCCGCGAGCTGCAGGCCCTGCTGGCCGCGCGCGGCCACGACGTCGGCGAACCCGACGGCATCCCCGGCAGCCGCACGCGCGACGCCATCCGCGCCGAACAGGAACGGCTGGGGTTCGAGCCCGACGGCCGGCCCGGCCAGCGCATCCTGGGCGCACTGCGCGGCGGCTGACGGGCGCGCGGAAGCCGCCGCCGGCGCGGCGGGAACGCGGCTTGCTCGACCGTGGGGCTTGCGAGGAACAGGCTGCTGCCGATGAATGCTTATTTCGACCTATTGCAATGGCCAGCGATGGCCGCTTCCCTGGCCGCGGCATGGCTGGTGGCATCCAGCCGCAAATCCCGGCGCAATGTCGGGTTCTGGGTCTTCCTGCTCAGCAACGTGTTGTGGATCGCATGGGGGCTGCACGACCGTGCCTATGCCCTGATCGCGTTGCAGGCGGGGCTGGCGGCGCTGAACGTGCGCGGCGTCTACAAGACCGAACCCGAGGCCGGCGAACCGGTGGCCGGCGCCGGCCGCAATGCCTGAGGCGGCTTTCCTCGCGAGTCCGTCCATCGTTTCCGAGGAGAGTCGATATGGCAACTGCCAGGAAGACCGGGTCCGCATCCGCGCCCCGCAAGCAGGCGGCCGCCAAGGCCGCCGCCCGCAATACCGTGAGCCGCCCCGCCAAAGCGCAGCCGGCCGCGGATCCGCAAGCCGCCCAGGCCGCGGCGCTGCAGCAGATGTCGGCCGGCATGCCCCACAACCCCAACAAGCCGCTCGAACACGGCCATGACAACGCGGTGCAGCCGCCGCAGGGCGCCACCGTGGCGCCGTCCGACCCGTCGGTCACGGCCAGCACGCTGAGCGAGAGCAACGCCTCGCCGAAGGCGGGCACCGCCGCGGCGCCCGGCCACAACCCCGCCAACGACGGGCTCGACCGGGTGCGGGTGGATTCCGGCGGCCAGGCGCTGACCACCAACCAGGGCGTGCAGGTCGGCGACAACCAGAACTCCCTGAAGGCCGGCCTGCGCGGCCCGACGCTGATGGAGGATTTCATCCTCCGTGAAAAAATTACCCATTTCGACCACGAACGCATCCCGGAACGCATCGTGCACGCGCGCGGCTCGGGCGCGCACGGCTATTTCGAGAACTACGCGCCGCTGACGAAGTACACGCGCGCCGCGCCGTTCCGGGAGGCAGGCAAGATCACGCCGGTGTTCGTGCGCTTTTCGACCGTGGTGGGCGAACGCGGCTCCACCGACCTGGCGCGCGACGTGCGCGGCTTTGCGGTGAAGTTCTACACCGACGAGGGCAACTGGGACCTGGTCGGCAACAACATCCCGGTGTTCTTCATCCAGGACGCGATGAAATTCCCGGACCTGGTCCACGCGGTCAAGCCCGAGCCGCACCACGCCATGCCGCAGGCGGCGTCGGCGCACGACACGTTCTGGGATTTCGCCTCGCTGATGCCCGAGATCACCCACATGCTGATGTGGGTCATGTCCGACCGCGCCATCCCGCGCAGCTACCGGATGATGCAGGGCTTCGGCGTGCATACCTTCCGGCTGGTCAACGAGGCCGGCGAGTCGGTATTCTGCAAGTTCCACTGGAACCCGCTGCAAGGCACGCACTCGCTGGTGTGGGACGAGGCCGTCAAGGTCTCCGGCGCCGATCCGGATTTCCACCGGCGCGACCTGTGGGAGGCGATCGAGGCCGGGGCCTACCCGGAATGGGAGCTGGGCCTGCAGATCTTCACCGAGGAAGAGGCCGAGCGCTTCAGCTTCGACGTGCTGGACCCGACCAAGATCGTGCCCGAGGAACTGGTGCCGGTCACGCCGGTGGGCCGCCTGGTGCTGAACCGCAACCCGGACAATTTCTTCGCCGAGACCGAGCAGGTGGCCTTCTGCGCCGCCCACGTGGTCCCGGGGATCGACTTTTCCAACGATCCGTTGCTGGCCGGGCGCATCCATTCCTACGTCGACACGCAGATCAGCCGGCTGGGCGGCCCGAACTTCCACGAGATACCCATCAACGCCCCGGTGGCCCAGGTCCACAACAACCAGCGCGACGGCATGCACCGCCAGGCCATCGCCCGCGGGCGGGTGGCCTACGAGCCCAATTCGCTGGCCGGCGGCTGTCCGTTCCAGGCCGGCGCCAAGGGCTTCGTGTCGTTCCCGCAGCCGGTGGCGGAAGACAAGGTGCG
This sequence comes from Pigmentiphaga soli, assembly GCF_039541095.1. Classification (NCBI taxonomy): domain Bacteria; kingdom Pseudomonadati; phylum Pseudomonadota; class Betaproteobacteria; order Burkholderiales; family Alcaligenaceae; genus Pigmentiphaga; species Pigmentiphaga soli. Next base: position 71,495 of record NZ_BAABFO010000003.1, on the reverse strand, counting down.
CGGCAAGCCGGAAAAATTCGCCGACCACTACACCCAGGCCCGGCTGTTCTACGACAGCCAGACCGAGCATGAGAGAAACCACATCGTGGCCGCCTTCCGTTTCGAGCTCAGCAAGGTGACGGTGCCCGCCGTGCGCGAGCGCATGGTGGCCGGGCTGGCCAATGTGTCGGACGAGCTGGCCGCGCGCGTGGCGGCCGGCCTCGGCATGCAGGTGCCGCCGCCGCTGCCGCGCGCGCTGGAGCGTCCGGCCAAGCCGGAAGTGACCGTCTCGCCGCCGCTGTCGCTGACCGCGCGGCCCGGCGACGGCAACATCCGCACCCGCAAGATCGCGCTGCTGGCGGCGCCCGGCCTCGACGGCGAATCGCTGTCGCGCCTGCAGGCGGCGCTGGTGGAGGCCGGCGCGGTGCCGCGGCTGGTGGCCGCGCACGTGGGGCCGGTGCCGACCGCCGCCGGCGACAGCTTGGACGCCGACGCGTCGCTGGAGAACACGCCGGCCGTGCTGTTCGACGCGCTGGTGCTGCCCGACGGCGAGGCCGCGATCGACGACCTGGCCGGCCAGGGCAGGGCGCTGGAGTTCGTGCGCGATACCTACCGCCATTGCAAGACCATCCTGGCGCTCGGCGCCGGCCATGCGCTGCTGGACGACGCCGCCATTCCGTCCGAACTGCCGGACGGCAGCGCCGATCCGGGCCTGGTGTTCGGCCAGCCGGGCGAACTGGACGCCGCGCTGGCCGCCTTCGTCAAGGCCGTGGCGCGCCACCGCCATCCCGAGCGCGATCGCGATCCGCCGCTGGTGTAGCGCCGGCGGCGCGGCCGCTTTCCCCGCCGGCGTCGCAGGCCCGGCGGCTCCGCGGCCGCCGCCGGGCTTGGTATGCTCCGGTATGTGTCATTCCGGCAAGGAGACGTTTCTTGACCCCAGGTATCTTGGCGTTCGACATCGGCGGCAGCGGCCTGAAAGCCGCCGTGATCGACGACGACGGCCAACTGCTCGGCGAGCACCTGCGGCTGCCCACGCCGCATCCGTGCCCGCCCGGGCTGCTGGTCGACACGCTGGTCGGCATGGCGGCGTCGCTGCCCGCGTTCGACCGCATCGCGATCGGTTTTCCCGGCATGATCCGCCACGGGCGGGTGCTGACGGCCGTCAACCTCAGCAAGGACGACGAATGGCGCGGGCTCGAACTCGGCCGCGTGCTGTCCGACCGCCTGGGCGGGCGCCCGGCGCGGCTGGTCAACGACGCCGACATGCAGGGCATGGCGCTGGTGACGGGCGAAGGCCTGGAATTCGTGTTCACCTTCGGTACCGGGGTCGGCACCTCGCTGTTCCGCGACGGCGAACTGATGCCCCATATGGAGCTGGGCCACCACCCGCTGCACAAGGACGCCACCTACGAAGAATGCCTGGGCGAGGCCGCGCGCGTGGCAGCCGGCAACCACCACTGGAACCGCCACCTGCGGCGCGCGCTGGCGATGGTCGAGGTGCTGCTGCGGCCCGACCGCATCCACATCGGCGGCGGCAACGCGCGGCACGTGGAAGGCGAACTGCCGCCCGGCGTGGTGATCGGCTCCAACGAGGCCGGCCTGCTGGGCGGCGCGGTGCTGTGGCGCGGCGCGCCGCCGAAGGGGTGAGAGGTGACCCCACCCCCTACGCGCTTTGCGCGCCCCCTCAAGGGGGCGATGCGGGCGGACCGGCGAAGCCGGATCCGCCGCATCTTGGGCGGGGCGGCGCGGTTTCGTACGCCGCGGAAGGCGCGTAGCGCCATGGAGCACTGACATGGCTGCCGATCCAGATCCGGCGGGCGCTTCCGGCCGTTGCGCGTGGGCGGGGCAGACGCCGCTCTACCTCGACTACCACGACCGCGAATGGGGCATGCCGGTCGGCGACGACGTCGCGCTGTTCGAGCGCATCAGCCTGGAAGGCTTCCAGTCGGGGCTGAGCTGGCTGACCATCCTGCGCAAGCGCGAAGCCTTCCGCGCCGCATTTGCCGGCTTCGACTTCCGCCGCGTGGCCACCTTCGGCGAGGCCGACGTGCAGCGCCTGCTGCAGGATGCCGGCATCGTGCGCCACCGCGGCAAGATCGAGGCGGTGATCAACAACGCCGGACGGGCGGTGGAACTGTGCGAGGAGGCCGGCTCGCTGGCCGCCTTCGTCTGGCGCTACGAAGAAGACCCGCAGGCCCCGCGCCCCGCCGGGCCGCGCGCGGAATCGCCGCAGTCGCGCGCGCTGTCGAAGGCGCTCAAGCAGCGCGGCTGGAAATTCGTCGGGCCCACCACGATGTACGCGCTGATGCAGGCCGTCGGCATGGTCAACGACCACGCGCCCGGCTGCCCCGCCCATGCCACGTCCGAAGCCGCGCGGCGCGCGTTCAGGCGCCCGGCCTGAAATATCGATCTGGTCATCCAGAAGATGCGTGAAATCGGGGCCGACATCGAGCCAGGCGAGTAAGGCGCCCCCAAGCGGCGTCCGGTCAGCCGCCGATGGCGCTGGCGCCAAGGGTATCGCTTGCTGCCCGGTTTCACGAAAATTCGACAATGTTTTGACATTTCTTCGACCCCGCCCCCGCTACCTTGCCCTGCGTCGTGACAGGCAGGGAGCGGCGCGGTGTCCGCAATCTTTGGCAGTGGCAGTTTTCCTGGCGCGGGCCGGCGCGCCGGTTCGAGCGCGCCGGAGCAGGGCCGGGCGGCGGTAGGAAGCACCCGGCTGGCGATGCTGGCGGCGCTGGCGCTGGTGGCGTTCTACAACGTGCCCGCATGGCGGGCGCTGGCGCGGCTGGTGCCGCTGGCGGGGCTGGGCGACGCGGCCTTCTACGTCTCCTTCGGCGTGCTGATGTGGGCAGCCTTCGCGCTGTTGCTGACGGCGGTGTCGTTCCGCTGGATCTTCAAGCCGGTGCTGATGCTGATCGCGATCGCGTCGGCGCTGGCGGCGTATTTCATGACCGACTACGGCGTGTCGATCGATTCGGTCATGATCCAGAACATGGCGGAGACCAACCTCGCCGAGGCGTCCGCCTTGTTCAGCCCCGCGATGCTGGGCTATCTGCTGGTGCTGGGGCTGCTGCCCACGGCGCTGGTCTGGCGGCTGCCGGTGGCCTATGCGCGCGGCTGGAAGGGGCTGGCCGGCCGGGCGGGCACGGTGCTGGCCTGTGCGATGGCGGGAATACTGATGCTGGCCGCCTTCTACGGCGTGTACAGCCCGCTGCTGCGGCAGAACCGCGCCCTGACCAACTTCATCAACCCCACCAGCTACCTCCACGCGCTGGACAAATACGCGCATCAGCGCTGGGGCGTCAAGGAAACGCTGGCGGTGGCTCCGATCGGGCTCGATGCCCGCCCGGGTCCGGCCTGGGCCCGGCAGCCGCGCAAATCGCTGGTGGTGTTCGTGGTGGGCGAGACGGCGCGCGCCGACCATTTCGGCCTCAACGGCTATGCGCGCGACACGACGCCCGAACTGCGCCGGCTGGGCGTGCTGAACTTCGGCCGCGTCAGTTCCTGCGGTACCTCGACCGCGGTATCGGTGCCGTGCATGTTCTCGGGTTTCCCGCGCGCCGACTACAGCGACCGCAAGGCAAAGACCCACGAAGGCCTGCTCGACGTGCTGCAGCGGGCCGGCGTGGAGGTGTTCTGGCGCGACAACAACAGCGACTGCAAGGGCGCCTGCCTGCGCGTGCCGCACGACACCGTGGACGCCCGCCGCAACGATGCGCGCTGCGACGGCGAAACCTGCTACGACGAGGTCATGCTGGACGGCCTGCAGCAGTACATCGACGCGAAGCAGGACAACGTCTTCATCGTGCTGCACAGCATCGGCAGCCACGGGCCGGCCTACTATCGCCGCTATCCGGCCGCGTTCCAGAAATTCTCGCCGGTGTGCCGCAGCAACCAGTTCAGCCAGTGCACGCACGAAGAACTGATCAACGCCTACGACAACACGATCGCCTATACCGACCATTTCCTGGCGCAAGTCGTGGCCCTCCTGCAGCGCAACGCGGCGCAGCGCGACACGGCCATGGTGTACGTATCCGACCACGGCGAATCGCTGGGCGAGAACGGCCTCTACCTGCATGCCGCGCCGTATGCGATCGCTCCAGAGGCCCAGACCCACGTGCCGATGGTGATGTGGCTGTCGCCCGAGGCGCAGCGCGACTGGGGCATCGACCGCCGCTGCCTGGCCGCCCGCGGCGATGCGCCGTTCAGCCACGACAACGTGTTCCACACCTTTCTCGGCCTGTTCGACGTACAGACCGCGCTCTACCGGCCGGCGCTCGACATGGCCGCCCCGTGCCGGGACCTGCCGGAAGGGCCGGCGTCCGCCGTGGCGCCGTCGGCAGCGCCGCCGGCGCCCAGGAAATCCTAGGCTCGCTCCAGGGCTAGAACAGGCTTTCGGCGATGTTGTGCTGCTCGATCACCGAGCGCACCGTGTGCGGCTCCGGCTGGCAGGCAAAGCGGCATTCCTGGCTGGCTTCCCGGCAGCCGCTGCCTTCGCAGCTGGCGAACAGCTCGGCCACCCAGTCCACGAACACGCGCACCTTGGGCGCCAGGTGCCGGTTCTGCAGGTAGACCACGGAAATCGGCATCGGCGAAGAGGTCCACTGCGGCAGCACCTCGACCAGCGCGCCCGACGCCAGGTGCTGCTGCACCATGTACAGCGGCGCCTGGATCAGCCCGAAGCCTTGCAAGCCGCAGGCCACATAGGCATCGGCATCGTTGACGGCCACGCTGCCCTTGACCTTGACCGCCCGGGATTCGCCGTCGACGATCAGTTCCCAGTCGATGGTGCGGCCGGTGCGGCTGGAAAAATAATGCACCGCATGGTGGTCCTGCAGGTCTTCCAATGTTTGCGGCAGGCCATGGCGCTCGATGTAGGGCGGGGCGGCGCAGGTGATGCTCTGGAAGGTGCCGATGCGCCGCGCCACCATGGTCGAATCCTGCAGCTCGCCGACCCGGATCGCGCAATCGACCGCCTCCTGCACCAGGTCGACCGGGCGGTCGGTCATGCCGATGACCAGTTCGATGTCGGGGTAGCGGCCGTAGAACTCGCACAGGTGCGGGATCAGCAATATGCGGCCGATCGAGGGCGGGACGTCGACCCGCAGCCGCCCGCGCGGGCCGCGCGCCACGTCGCGGAACGAGGCCTCGGCGTCTTCCAGGTCCGCCAGGATGCGCATGCAGCGCTCGTAATAGGCCGCGCCGTCGGGCGTCAGGCTGATGCGGCGGGTGGTGCGGTTGAGCAACCGCACCTGCAGCCGCTTCTCCAGGTTCTGGATGGTGGTGGTGACCGTGGCGCGCGGCAGGCCGAGATTGTCGGCGGCCAGCGTGAAACTGTTGGCCTCCACCACCCGGGTGAAGACCTGCATGGCTTGCACGATGTCCATGGCGATTGTTCCAGATGAACGAATAGTGTTGCCGAATTATAGGGATTTATCCAGCTGGACGAAACATCCAGAATTCGCTTCCTGTTCCCCCATCCGCCCGAGGCAGTCCCATGCAAGCCCCACGTCATCGTTTCGTCCTGTCCGCCGCGCTGGCCGCGGCGCTCCTGGCCGGCGGCGGTTTCGCCGCCCGCCATTTCACCGCCGGCGCGGCCGAATCCGAGCCGCCGCAGGCGGCCGCTCCGGCTGCCGTGCCGGTCGACGTGGCCGAGGTCGTCAGCCGCCAGGTGGTCGACTGGCAAAGCTACTCCGGCCGGCTCGAAGCCGTCGACCGGGTCGAGATCCGGCCGCTGGTGTCCGGCACGCTCACGGCGGTCCATTTCCGCGACGGCAGCCTGGTGCGCAAGGGCGACGTGCTGTTCACGATCGACCCGCGCCCCTATGCCGCCGAAGTCGAGCGCATGGAGGCCCAGGTGGCCGCGGCCGGCGCGCGCGATGCCTACGCGGCCTCCGACCTGGCCCGCGCGCAGCGCCTGCTGGCCGACAACGCCATCGCCCGCCGCGACGTCGACGAAAAGCAGAACGCCGCGCGCGAAGCCGCGGCCAACCTGCTGGCCGCGCGCGCCGCGCTCACCCAGGCGCGCCTGAACCTGGAATACACCCGCGTCACGGCGCCCGTGTCGGGCCGCATCTCGCGCGCGATGGTGACGGTCGGCAACGTGGTGGCGGCCGGCGCCGGCTCGGTGCCGCTGACCACGCTGGTGTCGGTGGCCAAGATGTACGCCTCGTTCGACGTCGACGAGCAAAGCTTCCTGAAATACATCCAGCGGGAGCAGGCCGCCCAGGGCCGGGTGCCGGTCTACCTGGGCCTGGCCAACGAAGAAGGCTATCCGCGCCGCGGCGCCATCAGCTCGGTCGACAACCGGCTCGATACCTCGTCGGGCACGATCCGCGTGCGGGCCGTGTTCGACAACGCCGACGCCATGCTGGTGCCGGGCCTGTACGCCCGCATCCGCCTGGGCGGCGGCACGCCGCGCGATGCCGTGCTGATCGACGAACGCGCGGTCGGCACCGACCAGGACAAGCGCTACGTGCTGGTGGTGGGCGCCGACGGCCGCACGGCCTACAGGCGGGTCAGGCTGGGCGCCAGCCAGGACGGCCTGCTGGTGGTCGAAGAGGGGCTGAAGGCCGGCGAGCGCATCGTCGTCAACGGGCTGCAGCGCGTGCGGCCGGGCGACACGGTGGCGCCGAAGGCGGTGCCGATGGCCGGCAGCGAGCCGGCGGGCGGCGCCGGGCAGGGCAAGCCGGCCGCTGGCGCCTTGCAGGTCTGAAGCGCGGGGCAACGGAAACGACCATGAATATCTCCCGATTTTTCATCGATCGTCCGATCTTCGCCGGCGTGCTGTCGGTGCTGATCCTGCTGGGCGGCGCGCTGGCGCTGTTCCAGCTGCCGATCTCCGAGTATCCCGAAGTGGTGCCGCCGTCGGTGGTGGTGCGGGCGCAGTATCCCGGCGCCAACCCCAAGGTGATCGCCGAAACCGTCGCCTCGCCGCTGGAGGAATCCATCAACGGCGTGGAAGACATGCTTTACATGCAGTCGCAGGCCAATAGCGACGGCAACCTCGCGATTACGGTCAATTTCCAGCTCGGCGTGGACCCGGACAAGGCCCAGCAGCTGGTGCAGAACCGCGTCGCGCAGGCGCTGCCGCGGCTGCCGGAAGACGTGCAGCGGCTGGGCGTGACCACCGCCAAGAGCTCGCCCACGCTGACGCTGGTGGCCCACCTGATCTCGCCCGACGACCGCTACGACATGACCTATCTGCGCAACTACGCGCTGATCAACGTCAAGGACCGCCTGGCGCGCATCCCCGGCGTGGGCGAGGTCCAGCTGTGGGGCGGCGGCAACTACTCGATGCGGGTCTGGCTCGATCCGCAGAAGGTGGCCCAGCGCGGCCTGACCGCCAGCGACGTGGTGGCGGCGATCCGCGAGCAGAACGTGCAGGTCGCGGCCGGCGTGCTCGGCGCCTCGCCCAGCGGGCCGGACGTGCCGCTGCAGTTGTCGGTCAACGCGCGCGGCCGCCTGCAGACGGAGGCCGAGTTCGGCGACATCATCCTGAAGGCCGGCCCCGACGGCGCCATCACGCGGCTGGCCGACGTCGCCCGCATCGAGCTGGCGGCCTCGGAATACGGCCTGCGCTCGCTGCTCGACAACAAGCCCGCGGTGGCGCTGGCCATCATGCAGGCGCCGGGCGCCAATGCGCTGGCGGTGTCGGATCAGGTGAGGGCGGCGATGGCCGACATGGCCAAGGACTTCCCGCCGTCGGTGGAGTACCGCATCGTCTACGACCCGACGCAATTCGTGCGTTCCAGCATCGAGGCGGTGGTGCACACGCTGCTGGAGGCGATCGCGCTGGTGGTGCTGGTGGTGATCGTGTTCCTGCAGACCTGGCGCGCCTCGCTGATCCCGCTGCTGGCGGTGCCGGTGTCCATCATCGGCACCTTCGCCCTGATGCTGGGCTTCGGCTACTCGATCAACGCGCTGTCGCTGTTCGGCATGGTGCTGGCGATCGGCATCGTGGTGGACGACGCCATCGTGGTGGTCGAGAACGTCGAGCGCAACATCGAGGCCGGGCTGTCGCCGCGCGAGGCCACCTACCGCGCGATGCAGGAAGTCAGCGGCCCCATCATCGCCATCGCGCTGACCCTGGTGGCGGTGTTCGTGCCGCTGGCCTTCATGACCGGCCTGACCGGCCAGTTCTACAAGCAGTTCGCGATGACCATCGCGATCTCGACGGTGATCTCGGCCTTCAATTCGCTGACGCTGTCGCCGGCGCTGGCCGCGCTGCTGCTCAAGCCGCACGACGCGCCCAAGGACTGGCTGACCAGGCTGATGGACCGCGTCTTCGGCGGCTTCTTCCGTGCCTTCGACCGCATGTTCCGGCGCGGTTCGGAGCGCTATGCGAGCGGAGTCAAGACCGTGGTGGGCCGCAAGGCCTCGGTCATGGCCGTGTACGCGGTACTGCTGGCGGCCACGGTGGGCATTGCCTCCATCGTGCCCGGCGGCTTCGTGCCGGCGCAGGACAAGCAATACCTGATCAGCTTCGCCCAGCTGCCCAACGGCGCCTCGCTCGACCGCACCGAAGGGGTGATCCGCCGCATGACCGACGTCGCGCTGTCGCAGCCCGGCGTGGAAAGCGCGGTGGCCTTCCCGGGGCTGTCGATCAACGGCTTCACCAACAGCTCCAGCGCCGGCATCGTGTTCGTCACGCTCAAGCCGTTCGACCAACGCCGCAGCGCGGCGCTGTCGGCCGACGGCATCACGGCAGCGCTGAACCAGAAGTACGCGGCGATCCAGGACGCCTTCATCGCGGTGTTCCCGCCGCCGCCAGTCATGGGACTGGGCACGATGGGCGGCTTCAAGCTGCAGATCGAAGACCGCGGCGCGCTCGGCTACGCCGCGCTGGACGCCGCCGCGCAGGCCTTCGTGGCGGCCGCGGCCAAGGCGCCGGAACTGGGGCCGACCTTCTCCAGCTACCAGATCAACGTGCCGCAGGTCGACGTCGACCTCGACCGCGTCAAGGCCAAGCAGCTGGGCGTGCCGGTGACCGACGTGTTCGACACCATGCAGATCTACCTGGGCTCGCTGTACGTGAACGACTTCAACCGCTTCGGCCGGGTCTACCAGGTGCGGGCGCAGGCCGACGCGCCGTTCCGCGCGCGCGCCGAAGACATCCTCGGCCTGAAGACCCGCAACCGCGACGGCGAGATGGTGCCGCTGTCGTCGCTGGTGCAGGTCAGGCCCACCTACGGGCCGGAGATGGTGGTGCGCTACAACGGCTACACGGCGGCCGACATCAACGGCGGCCCGGCGCCGGGCTATTCCTCGGACCAGGCCCAGGCCGCGGCCGAGCGGATCGCCGCCCAGACGCTGCCGCGCGGCATCCGCTTCGAATGGACGGACCTGACCTACCAGAAGATCCTGGCCGGCAACGCGGGCATCTGGGTGTTTCCCATCAGCGTGCTGCTGGTGTTCCTGGTGCTGGCCGCGCTGTACGAAAGCCTGACGCTGCCGCTGGCGGTGATCCTGATCGTGCCGATGAGCATCCTGGCTGCGCTGGCCGGCGTCTGGCTCACCGGCAACGACAACAACATCTTCACCCAGATCGGGCTGATGGTGCTGGTGGGGCTGGCCTGCAAGAACGCCATCCTGATCGTCGAATTCGCCCGCGAACTGGAGTCCCAGGGCCGCTCGCCGGTGCAGGCCGCGGTCGAGGCCTGCCGTCTGCGGCTGAGGCCGATCCTGATGACCTCGATCGCCTTCATCATGGGCGTGGTGCCGCTGGTCACGGCCACCGGCGCCGGCGCCGAGATGCGCCACGCGATGGGCGTGGCGGTGTTCTTCGGGATGCTGGGGGTGACGCTGTTCGGGCTGTTCCTGACGCCGGTGTTCTACGTGCTGCTGCGCCTGGTGGCCAGCCGCGAGGCCCGGCACGGCAAGCCGCCGCACGACGCGCCGGCTTCCGTCGAGACGCCCGCCGTACCCGGGCCGCTGCCGGCGCACGGCCTGCAGGCCGCCGGCGGCGCGCCCCATTGAGCCGCGCCGCCGATTCGAATGCTGCTTTGGAACCCCGACATGAACTGGATTCGCAACCCTTTCCCGCCGGCCGTCCTGGCGCTGATATTGGCCGGCTGCTCGGTGGCGCCGGTGTACGAACGGCCGCAGGCTGACGTCCCCGCCGCCTTCAAGGAGGCCAAGGGCGATGCGGCCGCCGCCGGCAACGCCGACTGGAAGCCCGCCGAGCCGGCCGACGGCATCGCGCGCGGTCCGTGGTGGCATGTTTTTGGCGATGCCACGCTCGACGGCCTGGAAGAGCGGGCGATGGCCGCCAACCAGGACCTGCAGGCCGCCGCCGCCCGCCTGGCGCAATCGCGCGCCCTGCAGCAGGACGCGCGCGCAGGCCTGTTTCCGCGCGTGGACGCCGGCGTCGGGCCGACCCGCCAGCGGCCGTCGCCGGCCTCGCAAGGGCGGCCCGACGACGGCCCCTCGCAGGCCTCCACGCTGTGGCGCGCCCAGCTGAGCGTGTCCTACGAGGCCGATCTGTTCGGCCGCGTGGCCTCGTCGGTGAACGCGGCCGAGGCCGACGCCGAACGCAGCGAGGCGCTGTTCGAATCGGTGCGCCTGGCGCTGCAGGGCGACGTGGCGCAGGCCTATTTCCTGGTGCGCGAGCTGGACGCGGTCCAGGCGCTGTACCGCCGCACCGTGGCGCTGCGCGAGCAGGCGCTGAAACTGGCCCAGCGGCGCTTCGAGGAAGGCGACATCGCCGAGCTGGATGTGGCGCGCGCCCGCGCCGAACTGGCCACGGCCCGTTCCGAATCGCTCGGCACCGCGCGCGCCCGCGCCAGCGCCGAACATGCGCTGGCCATCCTGCTGGGCGCCGCGCCAGCCGATTTCACGCTGGCCGAGATGCCGCTGGTGCGCAGCGCGCCGCCGGTGCCGGCGCTGCTGCCGTCGGCGCTGCTGGAGCGCCGGCCCGACATCGCCGCGGCCGAGCGTGCGATGGCGGCCGCCAACGCGCGCATCGGCATGGCGCGCGCCGCTTTCTTTCCGCGGCTCGACATCACGGCGGGCCTGGGCACCGAGGCCTCGCAGTTCGACAACCTGGCGCGCTGGTCCAGCCGCACCTTCCTGTTCGGCCCGCTGGTGGGCACCATGCTGACGCTGCCCATCTTCGACGGCGGCCGCCGCGACGCCGCGCTCGACCTGGCGCGCGCCCGCTACGAAGAAGACGTGGCCGCCTACCGGCAGACCGTGCTGACCGCCTTCCGCGAGGTGGAAGACAACCTGGCCAACCTGCGCATCCTCGCGCAGCAAGCGGCCGCGCAGGACGAGGCCGTTGCCGCCTCGCTGCGCGCCTCGCAGCTGTCGCAGACGCAGTACCGCGAAGGCTCGGTCAGCTACCTGGAGGTGATCGACGCCGACCGCAACGTGCTGCAGCAGCAGCGCGCGGCGATGCAGATGGACGGCGAGCGCGCCCGCTCCACCGTGGCGCTGATCCGCGCGCTGGGCGGCGGCTGGCAGGCGCCGGAGCCGGTGGCGAGCGCAAGCCCGCGCCGCTGACGCCCGGCACGCAAAGGGGGCGAGGGCGGCCCCTTTTGCCGATGAACGGACGGCGCCGAGCGGAAACCGCATGAGCTCATGCGGTTTTCTTCGTACCCTTGCGCTGCCTGCTTCCAGTATCTTGCCGGGCTCCGCGCCACAGGCCGCAACCGGCTGGCTTCGGCGCGCAGCCCCCTGCGTTTTCTGCGAAGCATCCGCCGTGAATCCCTTCTTCAAGCTCTGCGCCGCCGCGGCGCTCTCGATGCCCTGGCTGGCACACGCCCAGGACGGCGCCGCCTGGCCCACCCACGCCATCACCATCCTGGTTCCGAGCGCGCCCGGCGACGGCGCCGACCAGATCGCGCGCGTGCTGGCCGAGAAATTGCGCGGCTCGATGGGCGAGACCTTCGTGGTCGACAACAAACCCGGCGCCGGCGGGATCATCGGCAGCGTGAACGCCGCGCGGGCCAAGCCGGACGGCTACACCTTCATCCTAGGCAACGCCGGCTCGCACGGCATCAACGCCGCCACCTATCCCGACCTGCCGTACGATCCGGTGGCCGATTTCGTGCCGGTCTCGCTGGTGTACGAGGCGCCCAACATCTTCGTGGCCAGCAAGAAGCTGCCGGTGCATTCGCTGCAGGAACTGATCGCCTACGCCAGGCAGCACCCCGGCCAGCTCAACTACGGCTCCGGCGGCCCCAGCAGCTCGGCGCACATGAGCACCGCCTACCTCGGCATGCTGACCGGCATCGAGGCCGTGCACGTGCCGTACCGCGGCGCCGCCCAGGGGCTGGCCGGGCTGACCGCCGGCCAGGTCGATTTCATGGCCGTCAACCTGCCGCCGGCCGCCGCGCTGGTCAAGTCCGGGCAGATCACGCCGCTGGCGATGACCACGCGCAAGCGCTCGCCCGTCTTCCCCGGCGTTCCCACGGTGGAAGAAACCGGCATCAAGGGCTACGAGACGGTGGCCTGGTTCGGCCTGTTCGCGCCGCGCGGCACGCCGGACGCCATCGTGCGCAAGCTGTCGGCGCAGGTGGCCCAGGCCTGCCGCGACCGGGCGGTGCAGGAGAAACTGCAAGCGCTGGGCGGCGAGGTGGTGTGCGGCAGCCCGGAAGACTTCGCCGCCTACCAGAAGCGCGAGATCGCGAACTGGCGCGAGGTGGCCAAGTTCGCCCACATCCAGATGTCGGCCACGCATTGACGCCGCGCCGCCCGGCCTGCCTTGCATGACGATACGCATCGATTACTGCCGGCTCGACGCCGTGCGCGTCAGTCCCAAGACCGTATGGCTGTTCCTGACGCTGGCCGCCGCCGACGGCGTGCGCGGCATCGGCGAAGCGTCCCTGAACCAGCACGAAGACGAGGTGCGGGCCGCCGCCGAACGCCTGGCGCCCGCGCTGCTCGGCCTGGACGCCGGCCAGCCCGCCGGCCTGGCCGCCCGCCTGCCCTATGCCTCGCTGCCCGAGGCCGCTTTCGTGTCGGCCGCCAGCCAGGCGTTGTGGGACGCAGCCGCCCGCCGCCGCGGCATCGCGGTGGCCGAGGCGCTGGGCGGGGCCCGGCGCCGGCGCATCCCGCTCTACGCCAACATCAACCGCAAGACCGAGGACCGCAGCCCGCAAGGCTTCGCGGCCACCGCGCGGCTGGCGCTGGCGCGCGGCTACGACGCCTTCAAGATCGCGCCGTTCGATGAAGTGCGGCCCGGCCAGGACGCCGCGGCGGTGCGGCGCGGCATCGGGCTCGGCCTGCCGCGCGCGGCGGCGGTGCGCGGCGCGGTGGGCGGCGGCGCGCGGCTGATGGTCGATTGCCATTGGCGCTTCGACGAACGCGGCGCCCGGGAGCTGGTGGCCGCCGCGGCCGGATCGGGGCTCGGCCTGTACTGGATCGAATGCCCGACGCCGGAAACGGCCGACCATTACCCGGCCCTGCGCGGCCTGCGCGCCCAGGCCAACGCGGCCGGCATCCGGCTGGCCGGCGCCGAGCACATGAGCGGGCTGGCAGGCTTCGCGCCGCTGCTGGCGGCCGGCGTCTACGACGCGATGATGCCGGACGTGAAATACGCCGGCGGCCTGGACGAAATGCTGGCCATCGCCGGCGCGTTCAAGGCGGCCGGCGTGGATTTCTCGCCGCACAATCCCACCGGCCCGGTATGCCATGCCGCCAGCCTGCAGATCGCCGCGGCCGCTTCGGCCTTCGACTGCCTGGAACTGCAGTTCGACGAAACGCCGCGGTTCGACGAACTGGTGGGCCACGGCCTGCCGCAGGTGGACAATGGAGCCGTGCAATTGCCCGATGGGCAGGCCGGCCTGGGCGTCGGGCTGGCGCAGGAAGCGATGGGCCCCGGCACGCTGTTGTTCGAAACGGGGCCAGCGCGGGGCTGAACGTCTCCCGGGCTTGCGCGAAGCGCCGCGGCCCGCAGGCGCGGTTTCGCGGCTCGCGCAGCCGCTACCGATTGTGACCGCGATCACGCGCCGCGCCGCACCGCCTTGCGTAGCGCGCACGTCACGTTCCGATGCTTACACTGGTAGCATGTTGCGGCATCGCGGCAGCCGTTCGGCTCTACACTTTTCGCGTGAACGCGCCGCACCGCATCACTGCCGTATCGCCACGGCGCAACGAGGAGCCTCCATGAAGACGATGAAAATCGCAACCCCCCGCATGGCCGCCTGCATCGTGCTCGCATTGTCCGGCATCGCGGCCGGCCAGGCCGTCCTGGCCGCCAGCGCCGACGACCGCTACCGCGAGGAAATCGCCCGCTGCAACAGCGGCCGGTCGAACGAAGACCGCGCCACCTGCCGCCGCGAGGCGGGTGCCGCGCTGGAAGAGGCGCGCCACGGCAAGATGCCGTCGGCCGCCAACCAGGACCAGTACGCCCGCAATGCGGTGGCGCGCTGCGACGCGCTGCCGCAGGAAGACCGTTCCGCCTGCGTGGCCCGCATCCAGGGCAAGGGCGTTACGCGCGGCAGCGTGGAAGGCGGCGGCATCTACCGCGAATACCGCGAGGTCGTGCCCGGCACGCAAGGCAACCGCTGACCGCCGCGCCGACCGGATTCGACCGCAATAACCGGGGTGCGCCTGCCCGCTGCCGGGGACATCATGGACGGACTGCCGCATGAAGCGGTGCGTTATCGTAGAGCCATGATCCCGGAAATCACATCGCCCCCGGCGGCGCAACGCTATCCCGACGACGAGGCCCGCTGGCGGGCCGTCGCAGCGCGCGACGCGGCCGCCGGTGGCCATTTCTTCTATTCGGTCCGCAGCACGGGCGTCTATTGCCGGCCAGGCTGCCCGGCGCGGCTGCCGCGCCGCGAGAACGTCGACTTCCACGCCTGCGCCCAGGCCGCCGAGGCGGCCGGCTTCAGGCCCTGCCTGCGCTGCCGTCCCCAGGCCGTCGCCAACCCGGAAGCCGATCCGGTGGCGCGCGCCTGCCGGCTGATCGAAGCGGCCGCCGGATCGGGCGATGCGCCACCCGACCTGGACCGGCTCGCCGCCGCGGCCGGCTTGAGCCGCTTCCATTTCCACCGCCTGTTCAAGACCCGCACCGGCGTCACGCCCGCCGCCTATGCCCGCGCCCGGCGCGCAGAGGCGGTACGCAAGGGGCTGGCCGGCGCACGCAGCGTGACGCAGGCCGTCTACGAGGCCGGTTTCGGCTCCGGCAGCCGCTTCTACGAGCGCTCTTCGGCCATGCTGGGCATGACGCCGACCCAGTTCCGCCGCGGCGGGCAGGGCGCGCGCATCCGCTTCGCGCTGGGCCAGTGCTCGCTCGGCGCCATTCTGGTGGCGGCCACCGACCAGGGAATCTGCGCCATCTCGCTGGGCGACGACCCCGACGCGCTGCTGCGCGAATTGCAAGACCGTTTCCCGCACGCGGAACTGGTCGGCGCCGACGCCGCGTTCGAACAATGGGTGGCGCGCGTGGTCGGCGCCGTCGAAGCGCCGGCGCTGGGCCTGGATCTGCCGCTGGACGTGCGCGGCACCGCGTTCCAGCTGCGCGTATGGGAAGCCCTGCGGGCGCTGCCCGCCGGCAGCACCATCAGCTACGCCGAGCTGGCCGAGCGCATCGGCGCCCCCGGCTCGGCGCGCGCCGTGGCCCGGGCCTGCGCGAGCAACAGCGTGGCGGTGGCGATTCCCTGCCACCGCGTGGTGCGCGGCGACGGCGGCGTGGCTGGCTACCGCTGGGGCGTGGAACGCAAGCGGGCCTTGCTGGAGCGCGAAGCCGGAGGATCGGCCGGCGACGCCGGCGGGACATCCTGAGTCGGGCGCGGCGCCTGGTCGGCGCCCGCAGCCGTTGCCGCGCCCGCGGCACGGTAGAATCGGCGCCGATGCACACGCAACGTCTTTTCCCAAGCCCATGCCCGAATCGCCCGATACCCTGCTGATGCGCCGCGCGCTGTCGCTGGCCGAACAGGCCTGGCGCGACGGCGAGGTGCCGGTCGGCGCGGTGGTGTGCGATGCCGACGGGCGGGTGCTGGGCGAGGGCGCGAACCGGCCGATCGGCGGCAGCGATCCCACCGCCCATGCCGAGATCCAGGCGCTGCGGGCGGCCTGCGCCCGCGTGGGCAACTACCGCCTGCCGGGCGCCACGCTGTACGTCACGCTCGAACCCTGCGCGATGTGCATGGGCGCGATGCTGCACGCGCGCCTGGCGCGCGTGGTGTTCGGCGCGCGCGATCCCAAGACCGGCGCCTGCGGCGGCGTGATCGACCTGCCGGCGGTGGCGGCGCTGAACCACCAGACGGTGGTGGAGGGCGGCGTGCTGGCCGAGGAGTGCGGCGCGCAATTGCGGGCCTTCTTCCGCGAACGGCGCGATGCCGGCCGGCGCCGAGTGGCCGCGCCCGTGGAGCCGGACGATGTGCAGCCGCCTGCCGGTCTTTAACCCGATAACCACCCAATGCCGAACAAGAAAGCCATAGCCGGAAAAAAGGCCGCCGCCGAAGAATCCATCGCCGCGCCGCGCCCGGCCTCTCGCCGCGCCGCTTCCCGGCCCGGCATCTATCTCGTTTCGCCCTCCGGCGCGCTCCAGGATCCCGCAGCGCTGGCCCGCGCCCGCGCCAACCTGGGCGGACTCGGCTTCAAGGTCGCGGCCGACCGCGGCGCAGCGCGCCGCGCGCTGCGCTTCGCAGGCACCGACGAACAGCGGCTGGAAGCCCTGGCGCGCGCGGCCGCCCAGCCCCATCCCATCGTCATGGCCACGCGCGGCGGCTATGGCCTGTCGCGGCTGCTGGACCGCATCGACTGGCGGGCGATGGCCGACAGCGGCAAGCGCTTCGTCGGCCACAGCGATTTCACGCTGTTCCAGCTGGCGCTGCTGGCCCGCACCGGCGCGGTCAGCTGGGCCGGGCCGATGGCGGTGTCCGACTTCGGCGGCACGCGCGTGGACGACCTGACGGCCGCGCTGTTCCGCGAGTGCATGTCGGGCGAACTGGAAATCCTCAGCTTCGAGACCGCCGACGCCGATCCGGTGGATGGCCGCGGCATTCTGTGGGGCGGCAACCTGGCCGTGCTGACGGCGCTGCTGGGCACGCCCTACATGCCGCGCACGCGCGGCATCCTGTTCCTGGAAGACGTCAACGAACACCCTTACCGCATCGAGCGGATGCTGATCCAGCTCGCGCAGGCGGGTGTGCTGGGGCGCCAGAAGGCGATCGTGCTGGGCAGCTTCACCGACTACAAGCTCGGTCCGCACGATGGCGGCTACGACATGGCGGAAGTGGTGCGCCACCTGCGCCGGATGGTGCGCGTGCCGGTGGTGACCGGGCTGCCGTTCGGGCACGTGAAGCTCAAGGCCACCCTGCCGGTGGGCGCCCGGGTCGGGATCGCCGTCGAGGACGGCATGGCCCACATCGTGTTCGAAGAGCACGCCCATGAGCATGACCACGGCCACGCGGACGCGCACGGCCATGGCCGCGATCATGGCGACGGCCACCGCCATGCTCATTGACATCCCTGCCCGGCCGCGGCCCGGCCGGCCGCCCACCGCCTAAGAAGAGGGCAGTTCGGGCAGGCTCGTCTCGTCGGCGAGCTCGCCGAAATCGGCCGCCGCGCCGCCCCGCAGGTCGTCCTTGCCGGGCACTTCCTTGCCGGCGCGCCGGTGCCGGTACAGCGCGGCGCGCGCCAGCAGCATGGTGGTGATCGGCGGCGTGAGCGCGACGAAGATGGCGATCAGGATCTCGTGGATCACCGGCTTGCCCTCGGCCATCGAAAAATACAGTGCCGATGCGGCACAGCTGAACAGCGTGGCGAAGGTGGTGACCATCGTCGGCCCGTGCATGCGCTGGTAGAAGCTTTCGAAGCGCCACAGCCCCAGCGTGCCGACCAGCGCCAGCAGGCCCGCCGCGACGATCAGCAAAGAAGCCAGCAGCGCCGCCCAGTCGGGTATAGGGTTCACTCGATCACCTCCCCGCGCAGCAGGAACTTGGCCAGCGCGATGCTGCCGACGAAGCCGAGCAGCGCGATCACCAGCGCCGCCTCGAAATACAGCACTTCGCCGTAGCGGATGGCCATCGCCATCAGCAGCAGCATGGCGTTCATGTAGAGCGTGTCGAGCGCCAGCACGCGATCCTGCGCCTGCGGGCCGCGCAGCAGCCGCAGGGTGGCCAGGATCATCGCCAGCGCGAAGCACAGCATCGCGGCCAGGCAGGCCCAGGGCAGCACGCTCATTCGAAAATCTCCCTCAGCGGTCGTTCATAGCGGTCCTTGACGGTGCGGACCCAGTCTTCCTCTTGCTGCAGGTCGAGCACGTGGATGGTAAGCGTGCTGCCGTCGTCGGACAGTTCGCACCATACCGTGCCCGGGATGCCGGTCAGGATGGCGGCCAGCATCGACAGCCCGTGCGGGTCGCGCAGCTCCAGCGGTATCTCGACGAACCCCGACCGGTGGCGCCGCTCGCGGCCGCCCAGGATGACGCGGGCCACCGCCAGGTTGGACAGGAAGCTGTCCCACAGCACGGTGGCCAGCAGTCTCAGCGCGACCCAAGGCCGGCGCACCCTGACCGCGGTGGGCCGCAGCTTCGCCGTCAGCCGCGGCAGCGCGAGCGCCAGCACCGCGCCCAGCAGGATCTGGCCCGGCGCCACGCTGCGATTGAGCAGCAGCCACATCGCGAACAGGCTGGCCGACATCAGCGGCCAGCGGAACAGGCGGCGGATCATGGCAGTACTCCCGCCGTGGCGCCGACCTGCCGCGCGGCCATCACGCCGCGTATGTAGTCGTGCGGCGCATGCAGCGCGGCCGCGGCCGCCTCGAAATAGCGCATCGCGGGCCCGGCCTGGAAGGTCAGCGCCACGCACAGCGCCAGCAGGGCAGTGATGGGCAGCACCTCGATCACCCGCAGCCGCGGCACGGCGCGCCCCGACGGCGCCCAGAAGGTGCGGACCCCCATGCGCGCCAGCGCGATCAGCCCGGTCAGCCCGGAGCCGATCACCAGCCCCGTCATGACCCAAGCGCTGGCCGGCACGCCGCTGCCGACGTCGGGCGTGAGGCCGCCCGGGTTCAGCACCGAGCTCAGCAGCACGAACTTGGCGACGAAGCCCGACATCGGCGGCAGGCCGGTCAGCAGCAGCGCGCAGGCCACGAAGGCCAGGCCCAGGAAGGCCATCGCGGCCGGAATCGCGACCCCCGCGTCGCCGGTG
Organism: Pigmentiphaga soli; assembly: GCF_039541095.1. NCBI lineage: Bacteria > Pseudomonadati > Pseudomonadota > Betaproteobacteria > Burkholderiales > Alcaligenaceae > Pigmentiphaga > Pigmentiphaga soli. The sequence goes on along the minus strand of NZ_BAABFO010000003.1, from coordinate 52,404 downwards.
TCGGCGTCGTCGTCATCGTCGACCTGCAGGCGGTCCAGGCCGAAGGCCTCGCGCGTGAGCGCCAGCAGGTCGGCGCCGTAGCTGCGGCTGCGCTCGATCAGTTCGAGCAGCAGGTAGAACGCCCCCAGCGCCAGCGTCGAATTGACCAGGTAGAACAAGGCGCCGGCCGTGACGGCGGGCGAACGGAAGCCGGCCGCCGCCAGCAGCGTGCCCGACGAAACGATGGCGCTGAAGCCCACCAGCCGCGGCAGGTTCTGCGCCGCCAGCATGCCCAGCGCGCCGAAGCTCAGCGTGATCAGGCCGATCAGCAGCAGCCAGTGGCTGCCGAAGCCGGCCGAGGCGCCGGCGTCGTCGCCGAACAGCAGCAGCGACAGCCGCAGGATCACGTAGATCCCCATCTTGGTCATGACCGAGAACAGCGCGGCCGCCGGCGGGCTGGCGGCCGCGTAGGCCGGCGGCAGCCAGAAGTTCAGCGGCCAGGCGCCGGCCTTGAGCAGGAAGGCCACGCCGAGGATGGCCGCCCCGGCCTGCAGCAACAGGTGTTCGCCATCGCGCATCTGGGCGATGCGCAGCGCCACGTCGGCCATGTTCAGGCTGCCGCTGACGCCGTAGATCATGCTGACGCCGATCAGGAACAGCGAGGAGCCCACCAGGTTGACCACGATGTAGTGCAGTCCGGCCTTGACTCGGTCCGGCCCGGAACCGTGCAGCAGCAGGCCGTAGGAGGCCGCCAGCAGCACCTCGAAGAAGACGAACAGGTTGAACAGGTCGGCCGTCAGGAAGGCGCCGTTGAGCCCCATCAGCTGGAACTGGAACAGCGGATGGAAGTGCACCCCGGCGCGGTGCCAGCGCGCGATGGCGAACACCAGCGAGCACAGCGCCATGATCGAGGTCAGCACCAGCATCGCGGCCGACAGGCGGTCGGCCGCCAGCGCGATGCCGAACGGCGGCGGCCAGTTGGCCGGCAGGTAGACCGCGACCTCGACGCCGCCGGCGTTCACGCGCCGCAGCAGCGCCACCGCCGTGGCCAGCAGCGCGGCGGTGGCCGCCACGTTGATGCCGGCCTTGAGCCGGGTGCGGCGCTCGCCCAGCAGCAGCATCGCGCCGCCCACCACCAGCGGCAGCACGATCGGAACGATGAGCAGGTGGTCCAGCAGCGACCGCATCATTCGACCTCCCGGCCGTCGACGTGGTCGGTGCCGGTCAGCCCGCGCGAAGCCAGCAGCACCACCAGGAACAGGGCGGTCATCGCGAAGCCGATCACGATCGCCGTCAGCACCAGCGATTGCGGCAGCGGGTCGGCGTAGTGGTGGATGTCGATGGGGCGGTCGCCGCCGATGATGGGAAGCTGGTCGATGGACAGGCGCCCGGTGGCGAAAATGAAGAGATTGACGGCGTAGGAGATCAGCGACAGGCCGAGGATGACCTGGAAGGTGCGCGGCCGCAGCAGCAGCCAGATGCCCGAGCCGGCCAGCGCGCCGATGGCCAGCGAAATGATCAGTTCCAAGGCCGTTCTCCCGGTTCGGCGGCCGCCTGCGTGTGCTGGGCCGCGCGGTGGCTGCGGATCGACTGGTGCGCCAGCGCCGTCAGGATCAGCATGGTGGCGCCGACCACGAGGACGAACACGCCCAGGTCGAACAGGAAAGCGCTCGGCAAGGGGACTTCTCCGATCAGGGGCAGGGTGGGGTGGAAGGCGTGCGAGGTCAGGAAGGGGTAGCCGAACAGCCAGGCGCCGAGCCCGGTGCCGACGGCGAACAGCAGTCCCAGGCCGATCCAGCTCTGCGGCACCAGCCGCAGCCGGGACTCGACCCAGACGGTGCCGCCCATCATGTACTGCAGGATGAAGGCCACCGACAGCACCAGCCCGGCCACGAAGCCGCCGCCCGGCTGGTTGTGGCCGCGCAGGAACAGGTAGACGGCGAACAGCGCGATCGCCGGCAACAGCAGCCGCACCAGCACCGCCGGCACCGTCAGGTAGCCGGTGCTGGGATCGACGCCGCCGCGGCCGTCGCCGTCGGGCTTGCCCTGGTCCGTTTGCTGGTGCGGCAGCGGGATGCTCTCCGGCGCGGGCCGGAAGCGGCGCAGCAGCGCGTAGACGGTCAGCGCCACGGTGCCCAGCACGGTGATCTCGCCCATCGTGTCGAAGCCGCGGAAATCCACCAGCAGCACGTTGACCACGTTGGCGCCGCCGCCGCCCGGCAGCGCGTGCTCCAGGAAGTAGCTGGAGATGGTATCGGGATAGGGCCGGGTCAGCAGCGCGTACGACAGCCCGGCCAGCCCCAGCCCGCAGCCGACCGACAGCAGCAGGTCGCGCCCGCGGTGCACCCAGGCCGAGGCGGGGGTGCGCAGGCCCAGCTCGCGCGGTTCCTTGCGGCTGGGCAGCCAGCGCAGGCCCAGCAGCATCAGGATGGTGGTGACGACCTCCACCAGCAGCTGGGTCAGCGCCAGGTCGGGCGCCGAGAACCACAGGAAGGTGATGCACACGGCCAGTCCCGAGCCGCCGATCAGCGCCAGCGCCACCAGCCGGTGGTATTTGGCCTGGTAGGCACAGCCGATGGCGCACACGATGCCCATCACCCACAGCAGCGCGAAGGCCGGGTCGGCCGCGCCGGGCGCGACCGGGCCGCGCAGCGACGGCAGTCCGCGCGCGGCGCACAGCCCCACCCCCACGGCCACCATGACGATGACCACCAGCTGCGGCTGCAGCCCGCGCGCGCCCAGGCTGTTGGTGAGGCGGTCGGCCAGCGCGGTGGCCAGGGTCAGGATGCGCTCGAACGAACGCTTGCCGCTGAAGCGGTAGATCAGCGGCAGCCGCTCGACCGTGCGCAGCCGCAGCCCCTTCTGCAGGATGAGATAGAACAAGGAGCCGCCGCCCAGGGCGATGAAGCTCATCAGCAGCGGCAGCGTGAAGCCGTGCCAGATCTCAAGGCTGTAGTGCGGCACCTGTTCGCCCAGCACGGCGCGGGCCGCGGTGGCCAGGAAGGGCGCGATGGTGTAGGCCGGCACGATGCCCACCACCAGGCAGGCGAAGGCCAGCAGCTCGGCCGGCAGGCGCATCCAGCGCACGGGCTCGTGCGGCGTGCGCGGCAGGTCGCGCGGCGGCGGGCCGAAGAACACGTCGTGCATGAAGCGCCACGAGTAGGCCACGCTGAAGGCGCCGGCCACGGTGGCGGCCACCGGCAGCGCGAACCGCATGCCGACCTCGTTGCCCACCACCACGGCCTCGGTGAAGAACATTTCCTTCGAGATGAAGCCGTTCAGCAGCGGCACGCCGGCCATCGCGGCGGCGGCCACCATCGCCAGCGTGGCGGTCACCGGCATCAGCCGGTACAGGCCGCTCAGGCGGCGCATGTCGCGCGTGCCGCATTCGTGGTCGATGATGCCGGCGGCCATGAACAGCGAGGCCTTGAAGGTGGCGTGGTTCATCGTGTGGAAGATCGCGGCCACCGTGGCCAGCGGGCTGCCCAGCCCCAAGAGCAGCGTGATCAGCCCCAGGTGGCTGATGGTGGAATAGGCCAGCAGCCCTTTCAGGTCCTGCTGGAAAATGGCCGCGTAGGCGCCGACCAGCAGCGTGCACAGCCCGGCGCCGCCGATGATCCAGAACCAGTCGGAGGTGCCGGCCAGCACCGGCCACAGCCGGATCAGCAGGAAGACGCCGGCCTTGACCATGGTGGCCGAGTGCAGATAGGCCGACACCGGCGTGGGCGCGGCCATCGCGTGCGGCAGCCAGAAGTGGAAAGGGAACTGCGCGCTCTTGGTGAGCGCGCCCAGCGCGATCAGCACCAGCGCCAGCGTGTAGACCGGATGGGTGCGGATCAGCTCGCCCGAGGCCAGCACGTCGTCCAGCTCGTAGCTGCCCACGATGTGCCCCAGCACCAGCACGCCGGCGAACAGGCACAGCCCGCCGGCGGCGGTGACCGTCAGCGCCATGCGCGCGCCGCGGCGGGCGTCGGCCCGGTGGTGCCAGTAGCCGATCAGCAGGAACGACACCATGCTGGTCAGCTCCCAGAACAGCGCCATCTGGATCAGGTTGCCCGACATCACCACGCCCAGCATGGAGCCCATGAAGGCCAGCAGGAACGAGAAAAAGCGCGGCACCGGGTCTTCCGGCGACATGTAGTAGCGCGCGTACAGCACCACCAGCAGGCCGATGCCCGTCACCATCAGCGCGAATATCCAGGCCAGGCCGTCCATCCGCAGCGAGAACGACAGCCCAAGCTCGGGCAGCCAGGCCGCCTCGTAGCGCAGCACGCCGCCGTACGACACGTCGGGATACATCAGGGCCGCCTGCACCGTGCCGGCCAGCGCGATGGCGCCGGCCAGCCAGGCTTCGCGATTGCGGGCGTTGGCCGGCAGGAAGGCCGCCACGGCGCTGCCCACGAACGGGAGCACAAGAAGGATCAATAACGACATGTCGAGCGGTTCACTCTGCTTTGTGGTGGGATAAGAGGAGGGAAAGGCCGACCGGGCAGCCGCCGCGGGCCAGCGGCTGTCGGACCCCAATGGTAGCAAACGGTTGCCGCATCGTAGGCCCGCAGTGCAGCACGGGGTCGCGGGACGGCCCCGGGCGGCGGCGGCCGGCGCTGTCACGACCGTGGGGGCCGGCCTTGCTACACTAAGCGATTCGGCGCCCCGCGCGTGCGCCCCATCCGGCCTGCCGGGCCCGTCAGGCCCCGCGGCGCCCCATTTTCCCAGGCACTTGTCGTCACCGTGATTTCCACCGCCAACCTCACCATCCAGTTCGGCCCCAAACCCCTGTTCGAGAACGTCTCGGTCAAGTTCGGCGACGGCAATCGCTACGGCCTGATCGGCGCCAACGGCAGCGGCAAGTCGACGCTGATGAAAATCATCGGCGGCGACCTGGAGCCCAGTTCCGGCAACGTCTCGCTGGAGCCCAACACCCGGCTGGGCAAGCTGCGCCAGGACCAGTTCGCGTTCGAGGACGTGCGCGTGCTCGACGTGGTGCTGATGGGCCATGCCGAGATGTGGCAGGCCATGACCGAGCGCGACGCCATCTACGCCAATCCCGACGCCAGCGACGAAGACTACATGCGCGCCGCCGACCTGGAGGCCAAGTTCGCCGAATACGACGGCTACACGGCCGAGGCGCGCGCCGGCGAGCTGCTGCTGGGCCTGGGCATCCCGGTCGAGCAGCACCAGCTGCCGATGCGCGAGGTGGCCCCCGGCTGGAAGCTGCGGGTGCTGCTGGCGCAGGCGCTGTTCTCCAACCCCGACGTGCTGCTGCTCGACGAACCCACCAACAACCTCGACATCAACACCATCCGCTGGCTGGAGAACGTGCTCAACCAGTACCAGTCGACGATGATCATCATCAGCCACGACCGGCACTTCCTGAACCAGGTCTGCACCCACATGGCCGACCTCGACTACCGCGAGGTCCGCATTTACCCGGGCAACTACGACGACTACATGCTGGCCTCGGCCCAGGCGCGCGAGCGGCTGGTCAGCGCCAACGCCAAGGCCAAGGAGCGCATCGGCGAACTGCAGGATTTCGTGCGCCGCTTCTCGGCCAACAAGTCCAAGGCCCGCCAGGCCACCTCGCGCCTGAAGCAGATCGACAAGCTCAAGGCCGAAACGGTCGAGGTCAAGCCGTCGTCGCGCCAGAACCCCTACATCCGCTTCGAGCTGGCCAAGGCCATGCACCGGCAGGCGGTGGAGGCCGAGAACCTCGCCAAGGCCTACGACCGGCCGGTGATCGGCGGCTTCTCGGCCATGGTAGAAGCGGGCGAGAAGATCGCCATCATCGGCGCCAACGGCGCCGGCAAGACCACGCTGCTGCGCCTGCTGGCGGGCGACCTGGCGCCCGACGCCGGCCGCCTCAAGTGGTCCGACAACGCCAACCTGGGCTATATGGCGCAGGACGTGTCGGATCAGTTTCAGTCCGATGACAACCTGTTCGACTGGATGAGCCAGTGGCGCCAGCCGGGCGACGACGACCAGGCCATCCGCTCGGTGCTGGGACGGCTGTTGTTCTCCAGCGACGACATCGTCAAGCCGGTGCGGGTGCTGTCGGGCGGCGAGAAGAACCGGATGCTGTTCGGCAAGCTGATGCTGGGCCGGCACAACGTGCTGCTGATGGACGAGCCCACCAACCACCTCGACATGGAGTCGATCGAGTCGCTGCAGTTCGCGCTCGACAAGTTCGCCGGCACGCTGTTCTTCGTGTCGCACGACCGCGAATTCGTGTCCGGACTGGCCAGCCGCATCATCGAGATCCTGCCGTCGGGCGAGATCGTCGACTATCACGGCAACTACGACGACTACCTGGCGTCGCGCGGCATCGAGGCCTGACCGGCGGCCCCGTGCCGCCAAGGGCACGAACCTTGCTTGACATCGGCATGCCCCGGGACCCGCTCCCGCAGGAATGCCAATGAACGCCCCGCATACTTTCTTCGTGCCGCCCTATATCAGTGCCTTCCCGCCGCCGGTGCCCGCGCCCGGTGCGTATATGCCGCGGAACCAACGGCTGCCGTCCGCGCTCAAAGCGAGCGACAACCACACGCAGCAGCTGCCGTCTCCGCCCGGGAGTCCGGCGCGACTCGGGCCCCGGAGGTAGATGCCATGCGGATCAAGGTCATTCTGTTCGGGCCGCCGGGCCGCGGCAGCTTCAACGAATCCGGGCTGGCCGGCGTCGAGCGCGCGCGGGCCGCCGGCGTACCGGCCGACGTCATCTGGGTGCAGTCCGACGGCCCGGCGATGCGCGCCGCGCGGCTGATGGACATCTGCCTGCACGGCGCCGACCTGGTGGTGCTGCACGGCGGCCAGGGCGACTACCCGGTCACGGTGGTGGCCGACCGCTTCCCGCATATCCATTTCGTCATCATCCAGGGCAGCTACACCGCTCCCAACGCCGCCAGCTACGAAGTGCTGCAGGAACAATCGGCCTTCCTGGCCGGCGTGGCCGCGGCTGCCGAAACGCGCAGCGGGGTGGTGGGCCACCTGTCGGGCGAACGCATCCGGCCCGGCCTGAAGGGGCGCGCCGCCTACGTGGACGGCGTGCTGCGCCAGCGGCCCGACACCGCGCTGCTGACCACCTTCTGCGGCAATCCGCACGACCCCGAACTGGCCTTCGACACCTTCGCCGCGATGGCCGCGCGCCAGGCCGACACGGTGTTCGCGATGATCGACGGCGGCCGCGACGGCGCGATCGACGCCTGCCGCGCCTTCGGCGTGCGGCAGATCGGCAACGTGCTCGACTGGACCGAGCGCCATCCCGACGTGTTCCTGGCCTCGGCCATCGCCAACTGCGGCCGCTGCATAGAGACCGCGATCCTCGACTTCTACCGCGGCGCGGTGGATTTCGGCGCCAAGACCGTATTCGGCCTGGACCAGCCCGACTACGTGCGCCTGATATTGAACGATTCGGTCTGCCACGAGGCCCGCGTGGCCGTCGACGACTGGGCGCAGCGCCTGCTGGACGGCACGGTGCTGCCGGCGGATCAGTACTATGGAGAGGAATTCGAGCCGATGCTGGAGCGAGGGGCCTAGGCGCGCCGGGCCGGGCGCCGGATCGAGATCGGCCCGAGCGCGCTCCGGGCCGAGTTCATCCTCTCGGCCTGACCTTGGCAGAGGCCGCCTTGGCGCGGGCGCGCGCGGTGTCCACGTCGTCGGCCGTGGCCAGCGCCACGCCCATCCGGCGCTTGACGAACGATTCCGGCTTGCCGAACAGCCGGATGTCGACGCCCGGTTCGGACAGCGCCTCGGCCACGCCGTCGAACACCACCGCCTTGGCCTGCACGCCGCCGTAGATCACGCTGCTGGCGCCGGGCTGGCGCAGCGCGGTCGACACCGGCAGGCCGAGCAGCGCGCGCGCGTGCAGCTCGAATTCGTTCTGCGCCTGGGTGGCCATGGTCACCATGCCGGTGTCGTGGGGACGCGGGCTGACTTCAGAGAACCATACCTGGTCGCCGGCCACGAACAGCTCGACGCCGAAGATGCCCAGCCCGCCCAGCTCGCCGGTCACTTTCAGCGCGATGTCCCGGGCGCGCGCCAGCGCGGCCGGCGGCATGGGATGCGGCTGCCAGCTTTCCACGTAGTCGCCGTCGACTTGCACGTGGCCGATCGGCTCGCAGAACCGGGTGGCGACGCTGCCGTCGGCCGCGAGCGCCCGCACGGTGAGCAGCGTGATTTCATAGTCGAAGCGGATGAAGCCCTCGACGATCACGCGGCCGCCGCCGACGCGGCCGCCTTCCTGCGCATAGCGCCAGGCGGCTTCCAGATCCTGCGGGCCGTCCAGTCTGGACTGGCCCTTGCCCGACGACGACATCACCGGCTTGACGATGCAGGGATAGCCGATGCCGTCGTCGACGGCGGCGCGCAGTTCTTCCAGCGACGACGCGAAGCGGTAGGGCGAGGTCGGCAGCCCCAGCGTCTCGGCCGCCAGGCGGCGGATGCCCTCGCGGTTCATGGTCAGCTGCGCGGCGCGGGCGGTGGGCGTGACGCGGGCCACGCCGGCGGCTTCCAGCTCGACCAGCAGGTCGGTGGCGATGGCCTCGATCTCGGGCACGATGATGTGCGGCCTTTCGTGCTCGATCACGGCCTTCAGCGCGGCGCGGTCGGTCATCGCCACGGTATGGGCGCGATGCGCGACCTGCTGGCCCGGGGCGCCGGCGTAGCGGTCGACGGCGATGGTTTCGGCGCCCAGCCGCTGCAGCGCGATGATGACTTCCTTGCCCAGTTCGCCGGCGCCGAGCAGCATGACGCGGATGGCTTGCGGCGACAGGGGGGTGCCGAGCGGCGGGATGGCGGGAGCGGACATGGCGGGCGTTCCAGAAAATCGGTCGAAACCCGCACTGTAGCCGAAGCGGGCCGCGCGCGGCGGCCGGCGGCCTTACGCCGTGCGCACGTGCTGCAGGCTGTATTCCAGCGTGGCCATGGCGGCCGGGATGTCGACCTTGGCGCCCAGGTCGCGGATGGTGGAGCCCAGCGCGTGCAGCGTGCGGAACAGGTTGTGCGCGCGGCACTGTTCGCCCATCTGGCCGATGCGCACGATGGGCAGGCCGAACGAACCCGAGATTTCCACGTGGTACTGACCGGAGATGTGGTTGCAGATCTCAGGGCTGCCCAGCCCGTCCGGGACCGACACGCCGATCACCGAATTCAGCCGCGACGACGGCGCCGTCCACAGCCGCAGGCCCATGGCCTCGATGCCGTTCTGCAGCGCGAACGAGCAGCGCGAATGGCGCGCGAAGCGCACCGGCAGGGTTTCGGCGCACACCAGGCGCAGCGCCTCGTGCAGCGCCAGCACGCCCGACACCGGCGCGGTGTAGTGGTACGAACCCTTGTGCCAGAAGTTCTCGGCCAGCTTGGCGTCCAGGCACCAGTGGGTGTTGGCCGTCTTGCGCTCGGCGATGCGGGCCCAGGCGTCGTCGGAGAACGCGATCAGCGACACGCCGGGAATCGACGCCAGTCCCTTCTGGCCGCCGGTGATGACGGCGTCGATCTGCCATTCGTCCATCTGCAGCGGCATCGTGCTGAGGGTACAGACGGCGTCGACGATGGTCAGGCAGCCGTGGCGCTTGGCGGCGCGGGCGATGGCCGGCAGTTCGCGGTTGAAGACGGTGTTGGAGGTTTCGCCCTGCACGATGGTGATGCAATCGGGGCGGTGCGTGGCGATCGCCTGCTCGACCTCGGCGGCGGAGGCGGCATGATGGCCCTGGATCTCGTGGATGACGACGTCGGCGCCCAGGCGCCGGCTCATCTCCGCCATGCGGGCGCTGAAGAAGCCGTTGACGATGCACAGCACCTTGCTGCCCGGCGCCACCAGATTGCAGATCGCCATTTCCATCGCGGCCGAGCCGGGCCCGGCCACGCCCAGCACCCATTCCGAATTGGTCTGGAACACGTAGCGCGACATGGCCTTGACCTGGGAAATGATGGTCGACATCGTCGACCCCAGGTGGTTGATGACCACGGAATTGGCGCGCGCCACGGCGTCGGGAATGGGGACCGGGCCGGCGCCCATCATCAGCAGCGGATCGTCGGGCAGGATCTCGCTGAGCATCTTGACGGCCGGCGGCGCGGAAAACACGGGGACGGATTCTGACGGCGCGGGGGAAGGCGGGACGAGGTCTTCGACGGCGCGAAGCTTGGGGCTTGACATCTTGGCGGTCTGCAACGCAGGGAAAGAGCAGATAATTTTACAAAGGTAGCACAGACGGAAAACCCGCGCCGGCGGCGGGGCCGGATGCACTGCCATGGCGGTGGCGACCGGCCGGCCGGGTTGCGCGGCCGCAACGATGACTCGGCCGCTCAGCCGGCGAAGCGGTAGCCCACGCCCACCTCGGTCAGCAGGAATGCCGGCTGGGCGGGATCGGCTTCCAGCTTTTGCCGCAGATGGCCCATGTAGATGCGCAGGTAGTGGTGGTCTTGCACGTGGCTGGGGCCCCAGACCTCGCGCAGCAGCTCGCGGTGGGTCATGACCTTGCCGCGGTGGGCCAGCAGCACGCCCAGCAGGCGGTATTCGATGGCGGTCAGGTGCACGCGTTCGCCGCCGCGGGTGACGGCGCGGCGGGCGAAGTCGACCTTCACCGCGCCGAAGGCGATTTCCGATGCGGCGCCAGCGCCGCCGCGCGCGCGGCGGCGCAGCAGCACGCGCAGGCGGGCCACCAGTTCGCCCACGCCGAAGGGCTTGGTCAGGTAGTCGTCGGCGCCGGCGTCGAGCGCGGCGATCTTGTCGGCCTCGCCGCTGCGGGCCGACAGCACCAGCACCGGCATTTCGGTCCAGCCGCGCAGCTGGCGGATCAGGTCCATGCCGTCGGCGTCGGGCAGGCCGAGGTCGAGCACGACCAGATCGGGGTGGCGGGTGCCGGCCTCGATCAGCCCGCGCCGCACGGTGTCGGCCTCGTGGACGACGCAATTCTCGCTTTCCAGCGCCGAGCGCAGGAAGCGGCGGATGTGCGGGTCATCCTCGATGATCAGGATGGCGGCTTGCTGTTCGAGCATGGCGTCAGGTCGGCTCGGGCTGGACTGCGGGCGGGGCGCCCAGCGGCAGCGTGAAGACGAAGCGGGCGCCGCGGGCCGGGGGCGGGCCGGCAGGCTCGACCCGGATGCGCCCGCGGTGGGCGTCGACGATGGCGCGGCAGACCGCCAGGCCGAGCCCGACGCCGGGCGTGGCCGACTCGCGCTCGCCGCGCGTGAACTTCTCGAAGATGCGCGTTTCCGCGCCCGGCGGCACGCCCGGCCCGTCGTCGGCCACGGTCACGCGCAGTTCGCCGTCGCCGGCCTCGGCATCGACGTGGATGTGGCTGCCCGGCGGCGTGTATTTGGCCGCATTTTCCAGCAGATTGCACAGCACGCGCTCGATCAGCACGCCATCGCATTCCACCAGCGGCAGCGCCGACAGCTTGCCGACCGTCACGCGGTGGCCGCGCAGCGGCTCGCGCATGGCGGCCAGCGCCGCGCCCACCAGTTCCTCGATCGATTGCCACTGCATCCGCAGCGGCGTGTCCAGGCTTTGCAGGCGGGCCATGTCGAGCAGGTTGGCGACCAGCGCGTGCATGCGGCGGGCCTGGTCGCGCATCGCCCCGATCGTTTCGAGCACTTCGCCGTCGAGCCGGCCGGGCCGGCGCAGCAGGGTCTCGGTCATGCCGACCAGGCCGGTGAGCGGCGTGCGCAGGTCGTGCGACATGGCGGCCAGCAGCGCGTTGCGCAGGCGCTCGGACTCCATGTGGACCAGGGCGCGCTGCGCCACCTCCACGTAGTGCAGCCGCTCCAGGCCGATGGCGATCAGCGTGGCGCAGGCTTCCAGCTGCTGGCGCTGCGACAGCGCGTCGCCGCCGGGGCCCGGCGGCCGCGGCTCGACCGCCAATACGCCGCGGGTGCGCATCGGCGCCCGTAGCGGCAGGTAGCGCAGCGGACGGTCGGACAGGGTCGTGGTGCCGGCGCCGGCCGGTTTGCCGTGATCCAGTACCCATTGGGCCACGGCGGTGTCGAGCGGGAGGATGCCGGGTGAGCCGCCGGCACCCGGCGCGGGACCGCCGGGCGTGCCGCCCGCGGTACCCGGGGCCGACGCGGCACCGGGTAGTGAATCGGTGGGCGTGGCCAGCGCCAGCCGGTCGTCGTTGTCCAGCAGGTAGACCGCGCAGCGCGCGCCGAAGGTGGCCTGCACGAAGCCGCGCGCCGAATCGACGATCTGCTCGGCCTGCAGCGCCGACGACAGCTCGCGCGCGAACTCGTACAGGCCCTGGGCCTGCGCCGCGCGCCGGATCGAGAACTGGGCCTGCAGGCGCAGGCCGGCGGTGAGCTGGCCGATCAGCAGCCCCACGCCGAGCAGCACGATGAAGGTCAGCAGGTACTGGATGTCGGAGACCGCGAACGATTCGTAGGGCTGCACGAAGAAATAGTCGAACAGCCCCACGCTCACCAGCGAGGCCAGCGCCGCCGGCCCGCGCCCATGGCGCAGCGCCACGGCGACCACCGCCAGCAGGAACAGCATGACGATGTTGGCGGGACGCAGCAGCGGCAGCAATAGCGCCGAGATGCCGGCGGCCACCGCGCAATACGCCAGCGCCCACAGGTAGCCGGCCGCGTTGCCGCGGCCGCCTTCCGGTTCGGCGCCGGATTGCGCACGTCGCCCCAGCGTCAAGGGCGTACCGCCCGGCGCCGGCGCGGCCGGGTGGGGCGGGGCGCCCATGCGTATCACGTCGGCGCCGGGACAGGCGGCGGCCAGCAGATCGGCGAAGCTGTGCCGGTGCAGCATCCAGCCCGGGGCCAGGGCAGCCGCCAGCAGGCCGCCGAAGGTCGGCAGCCGACGCCGGCGGTGGCGGCCGAGCACGATCTTGGTGACGTTGTGGCGCCGTGCGTAGCGCGCCACGGCGCCCGTCATGTCGCCGCCGGGCAGCGTTTCGGTGCGGGCGCCGAGCGATTCGGCCAGCGCCATGGCCGCCTGCAGCGCGGCGTGGCCGGACGGTACGCGCGCCGACGCGCGCACCGGATCGACGGTGACCACGTGCAGTTCGGCGTCCAGCTGCTGCGCCAGCCGGTGCGCGCCGCGCACCACGTATTCGGGATTGTCGTCGGCGGCGATGCAGGCGGCCACCGCTTCGCGCGTGCGCCACACCGAATCGATCTCGCGGTCGAGCCGGTAGGCCTGCACCGCATCGTCGACGTGGTCGGCCGTGCGGCGCAGCGCCAGTTCGCGCAGCGCGATCAGGTTGCCCTTGCGGAAGAAATTGCCGGCCGCCTGGCGCGCCTGTTCGGGCAGGTAGACCTTGCCCTGCTTCAGCCGGCGCAGCAGCTCGTCGGCCGGCAGGTCCACCAGGATGACCTCGTCGGCGGCGTCGAACACCGCGTCGGGCACGGTTTCCCACACGCGCACGCCGGTGATGCTGCCGACCGCCTCGTTCAGTTTGTCCAGGTGCTGCACGTTGAGCGTGGTCCAGACGTCGATGCCGGCCTCGGCCAGCTCCTGCACGTCCTGCCAGCGCTTGGCATGGCGCGAGCCGGGCGCGTTGGAGTGGGCCAGTTCGTCGACCAGCACCAGCGCCGGCGCGCGCGCCAGGGCGCCGTCGAGGTCGAATTCCCTGAGCGCGTGGCCGCGGTATTCGACCGTCTCGAGCGGCAGGACGTCCAGGCCGTCCAGCAGGGCCTCGGTTTCCTTGCGGCCGTGGGTCTCGACCACGCCGACCAGCACGCCGCCGCCTTGCCGGTGCCGGGCCTGGGCCGCCGCCAGCATGGCGTAGGTCTTGCCGACGCCGGCCGAAGCGCCGAAATACACCCGCAGCCGGCCGCGCGGCCGTGGCCCTTGGTCGAGCTGCCTGAGCAGGCGTTCGGGATCGGGGCGGCGGTCGTCCTGTCCATGCATGGCGGGCTGGCGTGGGGGGCGCGGGTGTGAGGGGGCTGGCGGCTACTATACGCCGCGCCTCAGCGGCCGGCGGGAGCCAGCCCGTCGAGCGCGAGGTTGAGTTCGAGCACGTTGACGGCCGGGTCGCCGATCAGCGCGCTGGGCGGCGTCTCGGTGTGCGCCTCGACCAGCCGCCGCACCTGGTCGAGCGCCAGGCCGCGCGCACGCGCCACCCGTGCCGCCTGGTACAGCGCGGCGGCCGGGCTGATGTGCGGGTCGAGCCCGCTGCCGGACGCGGCGATCAGGTCGGCCGGGATCGGTGCCATATTGTCGGGATCGGCCGCGTGCAGCGCCTCGACGCGGGCTTTGGCCGCGTCGGCCAGCGCCGGGTTGCTCGGGCCGAGGTTGGAGCCGCCGGAGGCCGCCGCGTTGTACGGCATCGGCCCGGTGGCCGACGGCCGGCCCCAGAAATATCCGGGCGAGCTGAAGTTCTGGCCGATCAGCGACGAGCCGATCACCTTGCCGTCGCGCTCGATCAGCGAACCGGCGGCCTGGCGCGGAAATACCGCCTGGGCGATGCCGGTCACCACCAGCGGATAGAACAGGCCGGTGACCAGCGTCAGCGCCGCCAGGGCGGCCAGCGCGGGCCGCAGGATGCCGCCCCGGTCCTGGGCGGCGGGGGAGGGGCGCGGGACAGCGCTCTCGGGGGGAGCCCCGGCCGAAGCGGGATGGGTCGTGTCGTTCATGAGGATTCCTTGCACCAGTGCGTTGCGCCATGGCATCCGGCCATGGCGTTCCGGTTCAGGCCCAGCCGCAGGCGGCCAGCGCCATGTCGACGGCCTTGATGCCGGCGAACGGCACCAGCAGCCCGCCCAGGCCATACACCAGCATGTTCCGGCGCAGCAGCACGGCGGCACCCAGCGGGCGGTAGCGCACGCCCTTCAGCGCCAGCGGGATCAGCGCGACGATGATGAGCGCGTTGAAGATCACTGCCGACAGGATGGCCGAGGCCGGCGTGGCCAGCCCCATCACGTTCAGGATCTGCAGTTGCGGGTACACCGGCGCGAAGGCCGCGGGGATGATGGCGAAATATTTGGCCACGTCGTTGGCCACGCTGAAGGTGGTCAGCGCGCCGCGCGTCATCAGCATCTGCTTGCCGATCTCGACGATCTCGATCAGCTTGGTCGGGTCCGAATCGAGGTCGACCATGTTGCCGGCCTCCCTGGCGGCCTGGGTGCCCGAATTCATCGCTACCGCCACGTCGGCCTGGGCCAGCGCCGGCGCGTCGTTGGTGCCGTCGCCGGTCATCGCCACCAGCCGGCCTTCGGCCTGGCAGCCGCGGATCAGCCTGAGCTTGGTTTCGGGCGTGGCCTCGGCCTGGAAATCGTCCACGCCGGCCTCGGCGGCGATGGTGGCCGCGGTCAGCCGGTTGTCGCCGGTGACCATCACCGTCTTGATGCCCATCTTGCGCAGTTCGCCGAAGCGCTCGCGGATCCCGGGCTTGACGATGTCTTTCAGTTCGACGATGCCCAGCGCGCGGCCGCCGTCGCTGACGGCCAGCGGCGTGCTGCCGCGCCGCGCCACGTCGTCGGCCATGCGGATGAGCTCTCGCGGCAGCTCGTCGCCGCGCTCGGCCAGCCAGGCGGCCACCGCCGACAGCGCGCCCTTGCGGATGCTGCGTTCGCCCAGGTCGACGCCGCTCATGCGGGTGTGGGCCGAGAACGGCACGAACCCGGCGCCTTCGACGGCTGGCGCGGGCTTGTGCAGCGCCTTGTCGGCCAGCGCCACGATGCTGCGGCCCTCGGGCGTTTCGTCGGCCAGCGAGGCCAGGCGCGCGGCCGCGGCCAGTTCCGCCTGCTGCACCCCGGGCGCGGGCAGGAAGGCCGAGGCCTGCCGGTTGCCGTAGGTGACGGTGCCGGTCTTGTCGAGCAGCAGCACGTCGACGTCGCCGGCGGCTTCGATCGCGCGGCCGGATGTGGCGATCACGTTGGCCTGCATCATGCGGCTCATGCCGGCCACGCCGATGGCCGACAGCAGGCCGCCGATGGTGGTGGGGATCAGGCACACCAGCAGCGCCACCAGCGCGGTCACCGTCACTACCGCGCCGGCGCCCGAGGCTGCCACGGAATAGATCGAGAACGGCAGCAGCGTGACGGTCACCAGCAGGAATACCACCGTCAGGCCCACCAGCAGGATGGTCAGCGCCAGTTCGTTGGGCGTCTTCTGGCGCCTGGCGCCTTCCACCATCGCGATCATGCGGTCGAGGAAGCTTTCGCCGGGATTGGCGGCGATGCGCACGAAGATCCAGTCCGACAGCACGCGGGTGCCGCCGGTCACCGACGAGAAATCGCCGCCGGACTCGCGGATCACCGGCGCCGATTCGCCGGTGATGGCGCTTTCGTCGACCGCGGCCACGCCGGCCAGCACCTGGCCGTCGCCGGGGATGGTGTCGCCGGCCTCGACCAGCACCACGTCGCCCTTGCGCAAGGTGCCCGACGATTGCCCCGTGACGCGGGCGCGCCAGCCGTCCGGCGTGGCGCCGGCGGCGTCGGCCTCGCGGAAGTCTTTCAGCACGCGTGCCGTGAGCGTGGTGCGCAGCCCGCGCAGCGCGGCCGCCTGCTGCTTGCCGCGGCCTTCGGCCAGGGCCTCGGCGAAGTTGGCGAACAGCACGGTGAACCACAGCCACGCCGCCACCGCCAGGATGAAGCCGGCCGGCGCCTCGGCCCGGCCGGCCAGCGCCATGATCCACAGCACGGTGGTCAGGATGCTGCCGGCGTAGACGACGAACATCACCGGGTTTTTCAGCTGGGCCGACGGCGCCAGTTTGCGCACGCCGTCGGCCAGCGCGGGGCCGATCAGATCGGCCGAGGACATCTTGCTCATGTCTGGTTCCTTTCCGATCGTTCAGGGCTGTTGCAGGTATTCGGCCACGGGGCCCAGGGCCAGCGCCGGCACGTAGGTCAGGGCGCCCACCAGCAGCACGGTGCCGATCAGCAGCGTCACGAACAGCGGCCCGGTGGTCGGCATGGTGCCGGGGCCGGCGGGAATGCGCTTCTTGGCCGCCAGCGAGCCGGCCAGGGCCAGGATCGCGACGATGGTGGCGAAGCGGCCGAACCATACCGCCAGGCCCAGCAGCACGTTGTAGAAGACCGTGTCGGCGGACAGCCCGGCGAAGGCGCTGCCGTTGTTGTTGGCTGCCGACGAGACCGCGTAGAGGATTTCCGAGAAGCCGTGGGCTCCCGGGTTGAGCACGCCGGCCCGGCCTGCTGCAACCGTCACCGCCACCGCGGTGCCCGCCAGCACCAGCAGCGGCGTCACCAGCGCGACGATGGCCACCATCTTCATGTCGAAGGCCTCGATCTTCTTGCCCAGGTATTCCGGGGTGCGGCCGATCATCAGCCCGGCGATGAACACCCCCAGGATGGCGAAGGCCAGCATGCCGTACAGGCCGGAGCCGACGCCGCCGAACACCACTTCGCCCAGCTGCATCAGCAGCAGCGGCGAAAAGCCGCCCATCGCCGTCAGCGAATCGTGCATGCCGTTGACGGCGCCGCACGAGGCCGCGGTGGTGACGACGGCGAACAGGGCGGTGGGGCCGATGCCGAAGCGGGTTTCCTTGCCCTCCATATTGCCGCCCGGCGCCAGCGCGGTATGGGCCGGGTCGACGCCGGCCTGGGCCAGCATCGGGTTGGCCTGCTGCTCGTAGTGGCCGGTGGCCAGCGCGAACATGGCGAACAGCAGCGCCATGGCCGCCAGCACCGCCACGCCCTGGCGCCGGTCGCCCGCCATCTCGCCGAAGGTAAGGCACAGCGCGGCGGGAATCGCGAAGATCGCCAGCATCTGCAGCAAGTTGGCCAGCGCCGTCGGGTTTTCATAGGGGTGGGCCGAGTTGGCATTGAAGAAGCCGCCGCCGTTGGTGCCCAGCATCTTGATCGCCTCCTGCGAGGCGACCGGGCCCATGGCGATGGTCTGGGCCTGCGTGCTGGCGGTCTCGGTCAGGGCCTGGCCCTTGTCGTCGGTCATGGGCCGGCCCTGCGCGTCGAGCCGGGGCTGGCTGTACTGCACCGGCTCCAGGATCTGCGCCTTCACATACGGGCTGAAGTTCTGGATCGTCCCCTGGCTCACCAGCGCCACGGCCAGCAGCGCCGACAGCGGCAGCAGCACGTACAGCGTGCAGCGCACCAGGTCGGCCCAGAAGTTGCCGACCGTGGCCGAGCCGTGGCGCGCCAGGCCGCGGATCAGCGCGAACGCCACGGCGATGCCGGTGGCGGCGGAGACGAAGTTCTGCACCGCCAGGGCCAGCATCTGGGTCAGGTAGCTCATCGTCGCCTCGCCCGCGTACCCTTGCCAGTTGGTGTTGGTGACGAAGCTGAGCGCGGTGTTGAACGACGAATCGGGACTGACGGCGCCCATGCCCGCGGGGTTGAGCGGCAGCCAGCCTTGCAGGCGCTGCATGGCGTAGACCGCCGCCACGCCGCAGGCGCTGAAGGCCAGCACCGCCATCGCGTAGCGCTTCCAGCCCATTTCGGCGGCCGGATCGATGCCGGCCAGCCGGTAGATCGCCCGTTCGATGGGGCGGCCCCAGGCGGTCAGCGGCGAGCGGCCGTCTTCCATCGCGACGCGGATATAGCGGCCGAGGAAAGGGCCGAGCGCCAGCACGATCGCCAGGAACACGGCGAGCAATCCGGTGAAATCGGCATTCATCAGAATTTCTCCGGCCGGAACAGGGCGACGAGCAGGTAGGCGAACAGCAGCGCCGACACGGCGCCGCCGAGCCAATAGAGCCAGGTCATGGCCGTTCCCCCTTCAGCAGGGCTTCGCAGAAGCCGGCCAGGCCGACGGTCAACCGGAGGATGACCAGGAATGCGAGCAGATAGATGGCGTCCACGCCTTGTTCTCCCCGGGAGCGGCGTGCTCCCCTTGACGATCGGGCCGGGGCGCGGCGGCGCGGCCCCGGCGGACAGGCGCAAGCTTAGGGAGAAGGGCGTAAAAGCCGGGTAAAGCTTTCGGAAGGAGGCGTAAAGAAGATATAAAAATCGCCCGCAAGGGGCGATGGCGCGGGTGGTGCTGGCGGCTCCGGCTGTCAGCCGGCCACGTGCAGCAGGTTCTGCCCCATCCGCACGGGTTCCAGATGGACCAGCCGCGACGCCCACCGCAGCACCTGCGGCCCGAGCAGCACGACCACGGTGGAGCCGAGCTTGAAGCGGCCCATCTCGGCGCCGCGGTCCAGGTGGACGGCATCCGGCGCCTGCACGTCGAAGTCGGTCACCACCGGCCGCGCGGCGTGCGGCGTGACCAGGCCGGCCCACACCGTTTCGATCGAACCGACGATCATCGCGCCCACCAGCACCACCGCCATCGGCCCCAACGCGGTGTCGAACAGGCAGGCCAGCCGCTCGTTGCGCGCGAACAGGTTCGGCACGCGGCGCGCGGTGAGCGGGTTGACCGAGAACAGCCGGCCCGGCACGTACACGGTCTGGCGCAGCGTGCCGGCCAGCGGCATGTGCACGCGGTGGTAGTCGCGCGGCGACAGGTAGACGGTGGCGAAGTGGCCGCCCTGGAAGGCGCGCGCGCGCACCGGGTCGCCGCCCAGCAGGTCGGTGGCGGTGAAGCTGTGGCCCTTGGCCTGGAAAATGGCGTCGCCGTCGATCGGCCCGATCTGGCTGATGGCGCCATCGGTGGGGCACAGCACGGCCTCGGGCGCGGGGTCGAGCGGGCGGGCGTCGTTTTTGAGCGCGCGGGTGAAGAAATCGTTGAAACTCTCGTAGGCGGTCGGATCTTCCCGCAGCGCCTGGCTCATGTCGACGTCGTAGCGCCGGATGAAGCGGCGGATCAGCGCGTTCTTGAGCCAGGGCGTCCGGCTGTCGGCCACGCGCCCGGCCAGCCGCGAGATCAGCGCGTGCGGGGCGGCGTACTGGCTGGCGATGAACAGGGTGTCCTTGATCGGCATGGAGACGGTCGAATGGCGCGGCGAAGGCGGAACGCCGGATGATACACGGTGCCCCGGCGCCGGCCAGGGCGCCGCGCGCCGCAGGCTTCATCGTACAGCGGGTAGGGCCGGCGGCGGTGCCCGCCGTCATGCGGTCCCGCGGCTGCGCAGCGGGTGCCCGCATGCCTGCACCGGCCGGATCCGGCGAGCGGCGTGCGGTATAACGTGCGCTTCACGGAGGAAGGACCGTACGCATGGACAAGATCGCATTGGTGACGGGGGCTGGGCGCGGCATCGGCCGCGCGGTGGCGCTGGGGCTGGCGCAGGACGGCTATACCGTGGCGCTGGCGGGGCGCAGCCCCGAACCGCTGGCGCAGGCGGCCGAGGCCATCGCGCAGGGCGGCGGGCGGGCGCTGGCGGTGCCCGCCGACGTGCGCAGCGAAGAAGCGGTCGATGCGCTGTTCGCGCGCATCCGCGATGAGTTCGGCCGGCTCGACCTGCTGTTCAACAATGCCGGCATCTTCACCCCCGGGCTGGAGATCGACGCGCTGACGGTGGCGCAGTGGCGCGACGTGGTCGACACCAACCTGAACGGCGCCTTCCTGTGCGCGCGCGGCGCCTACGCGCTGATGAAGGCGCAAACGCCGCGCGGCGGCCGCATCATCAACAACGGCTCGATCTCGGCCCACGCGCCGCGGCCGCGCAGCGTCGGCTACACCACCACCAAGCATGCCCTGACCGGGCTGACGCGTTCGCTGTCGCTGGACGGCCGCGCGCATGACATCGCCTGCGGCCAGATCGACATCGGCAACGCCGCCACCGACATGGCCGACCACATGGCCCAGGGCATCGCCCAGGCCGACGGCCGCATCGCCGCCGAGCCGCTGATGGACGTGCGCCACGTGGTCGACGCGGTGCGCTACATGGCGGGGCTGCCGCTGTCGGCCAACGTGCAGTTCATGACGGTGATGGCGACCAAGATGCCGTTCATCGGGCGCGGCTGAGCGCGGCGCCAGAGCGGCAGGCAGGGCCCGAGCGCGCCGGGCCGGGCGCCTCCTGGGCCGCCGCGCACAGCGGAAGCATGAGCAGCAACGCGCGCGCGGGGCGCAGGCGGCTGCTCTGGCCGGATGGCGGGTCCAAGCTCAGGCCTGTCCGGGCCAATGAACGAGCCGCTCAGCCATTGCCGCCTGCGCGCTGGGCCGTGACGCGCCAGACGGCATTGCCGACGTCGTCGGCGATGAGCAAGGCGCCGTCGGCGTCCTCGGCCAGGCCGACCGGCGCGCCCTTCAGGGCCTTCTCGTCTTCGGAAACGAAACCGGTCACCACCGGCTCGGGAACGCCGACGGGCTTGCCGTCCCGGAACGCCACGTAGACCACGTCGTAGCCGCTGAGCGGAGACCTGTCCCAGCTGCCATGCTGGCTGACGAAGGCGCCGCCGCGATACTTTTCGGGAAGATTCCGGCCCCGGTAGAACAGCAGGCCCAGGGGCGCCACATGCGAGCCCAGGGCGTAGTCCGGGCGGATGGCCTTGGCCACGAGGTCGGGCCGCTGCGGCATCACGCGCCGGTCGATGTGCTGGCCGAAGTAGCTGTACGGCCAGCCATAGAAACCGCCCTCCTGGACCGAGGTGAGATAGTCCGGCACCAGGTCGGCGCCGATCTCGTCGCGCTCGTTGACGACCGCCCACAGTTTGCCCGTGGCCGGCTCCCATTGCAGGCCGGTCGGATTGCGCAGGCCCGACGCGTAGATGCGGCTGGCCCCCGTCCGGGCATCCACCTCGAGCACCGCCGCGCGCCGATACTCCACGGCCAGGCCGTTTTCGGTGATGTTGCTGTTGGAGCCGACGCCCACGTAGAGCCGGCCGCCGTCCGGGCTGGCCAGCAGGGCCTTGGTCCAATGGTGATTGATGGTGCCGGGAAGGTCCGCGAATTCGGTGCCGGGATCCGACATCCTCGTTTCGCCCGGCGTATAGCGATATTTCACGATGCCATCGGTGTTGGCGACGTACAAGGTATCGCCGACCAGTTGCACGCCGAACGGCGAGTGGAGATTTTCGATGAAGACGTGCCGCTCCCATTCGCCGTTCGTGCCCGGCTGCCTGCGCAGCAGCGTGATCCGGTTCCCGCCTTTTCCGCTCTTGCCCGAGCGGCTCTTGATCAGGCCGCCGATCAGTTGCTTGGGCGTGGTGGTCGGCTCGGCGCCCGGGCCGTTGGACTCGACGACCAGCACGTCGCCATTGGGCAGCGCGTAAACCATCCGCGGATGGCTCAGGCCGGACGCGATCTTTTCGATCTGCAGGCCGGCCGCGACCGCCGGTTTTTCGTCCGCGCCCCAGCCCACGCCTTTGGGCACCTGCATGGGCGGCAGGAAGAAGTCTTTCGCCTGGGGCAGGGGCGGGTTGGTCCCTGCCTGCTGCGCGGGCTGGTAGGCCGCCTTTTCGCCGCAGCCGGCCAGCATGATCGCGAGCGCGACCGCGCACGCCTTCGTCCGTTTTTCCTTATTCATGACCAGTTTCCTCCGGGGCGGCACGCTGCACGGCAAGAAGTACGAAACCCAGCGACAGCAGGAGTACCGTCAGCGCGGAAAGCCACAGGCCTTCCGGCATCGCGCCATACGCGTCGCGGCTATGCACGAAGGCGTTCACGATCGCCAGGACGATGGCGACCAGGTTGAGCCAGAAGTCCCATTTCTCCGCGGCGAGCACCCTGTTCCTGGGAAGCCATACGTGGACCAGGTTGATCAGCCGGGGCAGGATCGCGAACAGCAGGCCGATGCTGACGAGCCAGGCGGCGGACTTCATCCAGAGCAGTTCGCCGGTGCGCGCGTAGACGGCATCGAAGATCAGCGCGGCGACGAAGAATCCGAACGGAATGGGATTGAGCAGCGCGTAGAGGGCATACGCCACGCGTGATCGCGTTGGTATGGGATGCGTGTACATGGGAAGCCTCGGATGCGACGGTTGCGGTACTGCATGATCTTAGCGGTCCGGAGGCGTCCGGCCGGTCCGATTCTGCAAGCGAGTTTTTCCTGGCGGTATCGCCGTGCCGCGCGGCGGCCCGTTCAGGGCTGCCCGTCGACCTCGGGCACGCCGTCCAGCGGCGGCATCCACGGGAAGCGCCGGCGCGTCCAGATCTGCCGCGCCGGCCTGCCCAGTTCGTGGCCCTGGTCCAGCGCGCCCAGCCGCAGCGAGTAGCTGCGCGGGTTCTCTTCCGCGCAGGAATAGACGGGCGAGCCGCAATCGCCGCAGAACGCGTGGATGCGCCGGGCGCCGCTGTCGGCCACCTTCAGATAGCGGCGCGGCTCGCCGCGCAGGATGCGGAAGTGCTCGGCCGGCGCCGGCACGTTGGCGCGGAACGCGCCGCCGCTCAGGCGCTGGCAATCGATACAGTGGCAGATCCCGACGGTGCCGGGCTCGACCTCGGCCTCGTAGGCGATGGCGCCGCAATGGCATCGACCTTCTACTTTCACGTCTCCTCCTTCGCCGCCGCGGGGGACGGCATGCCCGGTTCGTTATATCATCTCCGGCACCCGAGTCGGAGAAACGAGATGGACTACCGGTATCTTGGGCGCAGCGCCCTGAAAGTGTCGCCCCTGTGCCTGGGCGCCATGATGTTCGGCGGCGAGACCGACGAGCCCGTCGCCCGGCGCATCGTCGACAAAGCCTTCGACCAGGGCGTCAATTTCGTCGACACGGCCGACGTCTACAACGAAGGGCGCTCGGAAGAGGTCGTGGGGCGCGCCATCGCCAGCCGGCGCGACGCCTGGGTGGTGGCCACCAAGTTCGGCTACGGCCGCAGCAGCGCCCCGAACGAGCAGGGCCAGTCGCGCAAATGGATCTTCCAGGCGGTGGAGGCCAGCCTGCGCCGCCTGGGCACCGACTACATCGACATCCTCTATTTCCACCGCGCCTTGCCCGAGGCCTCGCTGGAAGAGGGCGTGCGCGCCGTGGGCGACCTGATCCGCCAGGGCAAGGTCCGCTACTACGGCGTTTCCAATTTCCGCGGCTGGCGCATCGCCGAGACCGCGCGCATTGCCGACCGGCTCGGCATCGAGCGGCCGCTAGCCAGCCAGCCGCTGTACAACATCGTCGACCGCAGCTCCGAAGTGGAGCAGTTGCCGGCCGCCGCGCACTACGGCCTGGGCGTGGTCTCGTACAGCCCGCTGGCGCGCGGCGTGCTCAGCGGCAAGTACCCGGTGGACGCGCCGCCCCCGGCCGACAGCCGCGCGGCGCGCGGCGACCGCCGCATGCACCAGACGGAGTGGCGGCCGGAATCGGTCAAGCTGGCGCAGGCGGTGGTGGCCCATGCGGCCGCGCGCGGCACGACGCCGATCGCCTTCGCGCTGGCCTGGGTGCTGCGCAACGGGCTGGTCAGCGCCGCCATCGCCGGGCCGCGCACGGAAGAGCAGTGGGACCGCTATGTGGAAGCGCTGGGCGTGCAGCTGGGGCCGGACGACGAGCGCTTCGTCGATGGCCTGGTCGCACCCGGCCACGCGTCGACCCCGGGCTATACCGATCCGGCCTATCCGATCGAGGGGCGTCCGATCCGGGCCGCTTCCTGAACCTCGCCCGCGCGGGCCGCCCTGGCTTGCCGGCGCCAGGCTGGCGGCCGCTTCCGTATCCGCTGTTCCTTTTCCTTGCCGAGCCATTGCGGTTCCTTGCCGTTTCTTCCGCTTTCTCCTCCTCCAGCAGTTCCTTCATGACTCAGAAGCAATCCCCCGACCCCGAGCCCGCTGCCGCCGGCCTCGCCCCCGCGCGCCCCGTCATTGCGCGCGCCGACGGCCTGCGCATCCTCCTGATCCTCAGCGCGCTGATGTCGTTCGCGTCGATCTCGACCGACATGTACCTGCCGGCCTTGCCGGTGCTCGCGGTCGACCTGCAAGCCGACGCCGGCCGCGTCGAGCTGACGCTGTCGGCCTTCCTGATCGGTTTCAGCCTGGGCCAGCTGCTGTGGGGCCCCATCAGCGACCGCTGCGGACGGCGCGCGCCGATCGCGGCCGGGCTGGTGCTGTTCATCATCGGCTCGGCCGGCTGTGCGCTGTCGGACACCGTGGCCCAGATGCTCGGCTGGCGCGTCGTGCAGGCCGTGGGCGCCTGCGCCGGCCCGGTGCTGGCGCGCGCGATGGTGCGCGACCTGTATGCCCGCGAGCATTCGGCCCGCATGCTGTCGACGCTGATCCTGATCATGGGCGTGGCGCCGCTGGTGGGCCCGCTGCTGGGCGGGCAGATCCTGTCGTGGTGGTCGTGGCGCGGTATTTTCTGGACGCTGGTGGGGCTGGGCGCATTGGCCTGCGCAGGGCTGTGGGCGCTGCCCGAGACCCTGCCGCGCGCGCGGCGCACCACCGAGCCGCTGGGCGCCGCGCTGCGCGGCTACCTGGAAGTGGCGCGCGACCCGCGGCTGATCGGCTATGCGCTGTCGGGCGGCTTTTTCTACGCCGGCATCTATGCCTTCCTGGCCGGCACGCCGTTCGCGTACATCGAGTACTACCACGTGCCGCCGCAGCTCTACGGCCTGCTGTTCGGCATCAACATCGTCGGCATGATGGGCGCCAATTTCCTGAATACGCGGCTGGTGATGCGGGTCGGCAGCGAACGGCTGTTCCGCCTGGGCACGTGGATCGCGGCCGCCTCGGGCATCGCGCTGGCGCTGGATGCGCGCTTCGGCTGGGGCGGGCTGACGGGGCTGGTGGTGCCGCTGTTCTTCTACATGTCGATGAACGGCTTCATCGTGGCCAACTCGGTGGCCGGCGCGCTGGCGGCCTTTCCGCAGCGGGCGGGAACGGCGTCGTCGCTGGTGGGCGTGATGCACTATGGCAGCGGCGTCCTGAGCGCGGCGCTGGTGGGGTGGTGCGCCGACGGCACGCCGTGGCCGCTGGGCTGGATCATCGGTCTTTCCGGCGTGGGCTGCCTGGCGACGGCGCTGATGCCGGTGGGGCGCAAGCGGCGCGGCTAGGGGGCGATGCCCGGCCCGGGCGTTGTCAGGATCCGCCCCAGCGCCGCCAGCAGCCGGGCGTTCTCGGCCTGCGTGCCGACCGAGATCCGCAGATGGTCCGGCATGCCGTAGCCGGCCAGCGGGCGCACGATGACGCCGGCGTCCAGCAACGCCGAATAGACCGGCCCGGCGGGCCGCCCGCAATCGACCGTGACGAAATTGGTCCGGCTCGGGATCCAGGCCAGGCCCAGCCGGCCCAGCCCCTCGCGCAGCTGGGCCAGGCCTGCCCGGTTGACCCGCCGGCCCTCCTCCAGGTAGGCCGGGTCGTCGAGCGCGGCGCAGGCGGCGGCCTGCGCCAGCACATTGACGTTGAACGGCTGGCGCACGCGATCGAGGATGGCGGCGATCTGCGGCGACGATGCCGCGTAGCCCACTCGCAGCCCGGCCAGGCCGTAGGCCTTGCACAGGCTGCGGCAGACGACCAGGTTGGGATGGCGCGGCAGCTGCAGCAGGCCGTCGGGCAGCGCGGGGTCGTCGGCGTACTCGATGTAGGCCTCGTCCAGTACCACCAGCGTGCGCGCGGGCACGCGGGCGAGGAAGTCTTCCAGCGCGCCGCGCTCGAACCAGGTGCCGGTGGGATTGTTCGGATTGGCCAGGAACACGACCCGCGTGTCGGCATCGACCGCCCGCGCCATCGCGTCCAGGTCGTTGCCCCAGCCGCGCGCGGCGATCTCGCGTCCTTCGGCGCCGGCGGCGCGGGTGGCGCAGGCGTAGACGGCGAAGGCGTACTGGCTGTAGACGGCGTTGCGGCCGGGCGCCAGGAAGGCCTGCGCGATCATGGCCAGCAGGTCGTTGGAGCCGTTGCCCAGCGTGATGCCGGCCGGGTCCAGGCCGAGGCGCTCGCGCAGCTTGCGCTTGACGCGGTGGCCGCTGCCGTCGGGGTAGCGCGTCAACTGGGGCAGTTCACGCACGATCGCTTCCACGACCCGCGGATTGGGCGGCAGCGGGGTTTCGTTGCTGGCCAGCTTGACGATGCGGTCCGCCGGCAGGCCGGTTTCGCGTTCGAGTTCCTCGATCGGCTTGCCGGGCAGGTAAGGGGAGAGGCCGCGCACGCCATCGGCCGCGAGCGCGAGATAGTCGATGTCGCCGTCCTGGAGCCGGTTGGCGGAAATGCGGTGGTACTGGTTCATCGCGTGATCCATACTTTTATATTGTGTATGGATATGTATGTATAATGTATGTGGATTCTAGTAGGTTTCGTACGGTGCCGGCAATGAGAGAAACAGGCATGCCACAGAATGACGACATGAAAGAAGCGGTGCATACGGGCTGGATCCGGCCGCTCACGCGCGGCGCGGGGCCGCGCTATCTGCAGATCGCCGATCTGATCGGGCAGGCGGTGCAGGCCGGCACGCTGGCCGCGGGCGACCAGATCCCGCCGCAACGCTGGCTGGCCTCCCGGCTGGGGGTGGATCTCACCACCGTCACGCGCGCCTATACGGAGGCCCGCAACCGCGGGCTGATCGCCTCGTTCAGCGGCCGCGGCTCGTTCATTGCCGGCCAGGCCGCGCCGGCCGGGCGCGAGCGGATCGATCTCACGATGAACATCCCGCCGCAGCCGGCCGGCGGCGGCATGGCCGCGCGCGTGCAGGCCGGCATCGCGGAGGTCCTCGAACGCCAGGGCATCGAGGCGCTGTCCCGCTACCAGGACGACGCCGCCGGCTCGTCGGCCGCGCAGGCGGGCCAGGCCTGGCTCAGGCCGGCGCTCGGCGCCCTGGCCGGGCAGGCGCCGATACTGTGCGCGGGCAGCCAGGCCGGCCTGTTCGGCGTGCTGATGTCGGCCGCCCGCCGCGGCGAAGCGGTGCTGTGCGAACCGCTCACCTATCCCGGTTTCCTGCTCGCCGTCCGCCAGCTCGGGCTGCGCGCGGTGGGGGTGGCGAGCGACGCCGAAGGGGTCGTGCCCGACGCGATCGAACGCTGCCACCGCGAAACCGGCGCCCGCCTGATCTACCTCAATCCCACGTTGCAGAATCCCACGGCGCAGACGATGCCGGAAGGCCGCCGCAAGGACGTGGCCGCGGTACTGCAGCGGCTGGGCATGACGCTGGTCGAAGACGATCCCTACCGCTATCTGCTGAACGACGCGCCGCCGCCGCTCGCGACGCTGACCGGCGGCGAGCGCACCTACTATCTCGCCTCGCTGTCGAAATGCGTGTGGCCGAGCCTGCGTACCTCGTTCTTGCTGCCGCCGCGCGGCGAGAGTTCCATACCCTTGCAGGAAAGCCTGCGCGCCTGCAGCATGGGGTGTTCGGGCCTGCTGACGGCGCTGTCCGAACAGTGGATCCGCAGCGGCGTCGCCAGGCAGCTGTCGCTGGAAGTGCAGCGCGAAGCGCGCGCCCGCCAGACGCTGGCGCGTTCCATCCTGCCCAAGGCCGCGCAGGCCCATCCGAGCGGCATCCACGTCTGGCTGCCGTTGCCCGCGCATTGGAACCAGCACCTGTTCGTGCATGCGCTGGAGCAGCAGGGCATCCTGGTGGCGAGCGCCGATTCCTTCGGCGTCGAGGCCGAGAGCGGCGACGCCGTCCGCATCTCGATCGGCGGGGCGGCCAGCCAGGCGGAACTGGCGCGGGCGCTGCAGCAGATCGCCGCGCTGCTGGAGGAAGACCGGCGCCGCAGTTCGCGCGCAATCGTCTGACGGGCACGCGGCGCAACGGCATGAAGCAAGCATGAAGCAAGCATGAAGCAGGAAAGCATGAATCGAGGCGGCATAGGCCAGGATGGCCTGAAGCAGGACGGCGCGAGCCGGGACGTTTCCATGCTGAGCCGGCGCGCCGTCGCCGGCCTGCTATGCGTGGTGGCGCTGGCGCTGGCGGGCGCCGGGGTAGGGATGTGGCGATCCCTGGGCGTGGGCGGCCTTTCCGACTACGCCGACCACGTGGTGATGTTCGGCGATGCCGACCTGCGCCTGCCGCCGGAACTGGCCGGCGCCACCGGCCGTGTCCGCGTGGTGCACTTCTGGGACCCGGGCTGCGCCGCCTGCAACAAGGAAACCGGCGCCCACCTGAACTACCTGATCCAGATGTACCGCGGCGCAAAGGTCGATTTCTACAGCGTGCAGCGGCCCGGCACCCGCGGCGAGCTGCCGCCCTTCCTGCGCGGCAAGCTCGAGCCGCTGCCGCGCATAGACGGCATGGAGAAACTGCCCGCCAGCCCCTCGGTGGCGATCTGGGCCGGCGACGGCCGGCTGGCCTATGCCGGCCCTTATAGCGAAGGGCTGATCTGCAGCTCGGCCAACAGCTTCGTCGAACCCATCCTCGACAGGCTGGTGGCCGGCGAGCGGGTCGAGCCGCAACCGATGCTGTCGGTCGGCTGCTACTGCCCGTGGAACGCCGTCAATTGATCATCATGTGGTAGTGCATGCTCCAGATGATCCATACGGACAACGCGACGATGATGAACAGGATCACCAGCGTGAAAACGAAGCTGACCAGGTTCCAGCCGCCTTCCGACGACCGGCTCATGTGCAGAAAGCACACCAGCTGAACCACCAGCTGCGCCACGGCGAAGCCCACCAGCGCCAGCAGCGTGGCGGGCCGCGACAGCACCGGATGCATGGCCAGCGCGAACGGGATGATCGTGAGAACGGCCGACAGCAGGAAGCCGACGTTGTAGGAACGGGCGCTGCCGTGCCCTTCGCCGGCCAGCGAGGTTGCGGAATGGGCCATGGTCAAAGAACTCCGAACAGATAGACGATGGTGAATACGCAGATCCAGACCAGGTCCAGGAAGTGCCAGAACAGGCTCAGGCACGACAGGCGCGTGACGTTGGTGGCAGTGAGCCCCCGGCTGGCCACCTGGTGCAGCACG
Organism: Pigmentiphaga soli; assembly: GCF_039541095.1. Lineage (NCBI taxonomy): Bacteria > Pseudomonadati > Pseudomonadota > Betaproteobacteria > Burkholderiales > Alcaligenaceae > Pigmentiphaga > Pigmentiphaga soli. The sequence goes on along the minus strand of NZ_BAABFO010000003.1, from coordinate 22,875 downwards.
ACCGCCATCCAGACCAGCCCCGAAGCCACGTGCAGCCCGTGGGTGCCGACCAGCGCGAAGAAGCCCGACAGGAAGGCGCTGCGGTCCGGCCCGTAGCCTTCGGCGATCAGGTGGCCGAATTCGTGGATCTCCATGCCGACGAAGACGGCGCCCAGCGCGAAGGTCAGCCCCAGCCAGCGCAGCACGCCGCGGCGGTCGGCACGGTGCATGGCCAGCATCGCGTAGCCATAGGTGATGCTGGAGAACAGCAGCACGAAGGTTTCGGCCAGAACGAAGGGCAGCTCGAAGATGTCTTTCTGCGTCGGGCCGCCGGCATAGGCGCCGCCGAGCACCACGTAGGAGGCGAACAGCGAGCCGAACAGGATGCAGTCCGACATCAGGTAGACCCACAGGCCCAGCACCTTGGCGGAGCCGTGGGCGTGATCATCGTGCCCGCGGCCGTGCCCCTGGACAAGGCCGGTGGAAGAACGATCGAGAATGTGCGCGGTCATGGTCATGCTGCCTTGGCGTCGAGGCCGGCCAGATGCGCGCGCTCGATCCGCGCGACCTCCTCGGCCGGTACGTAATAATCGGTGTCGTCGTCGTACGAGCGGGCGATCAGCGAGGCCACGGTGCCCGCCGCGCCAGCTGCAGCCAGCCACCAGATGTGCCAGACCAGCGCGAAGCACAGCGCCAGGATGAACACGTTGACGATGAACGGCACGCCCGAGTTGCGCGGCATGTGGATCGGCTCGTAGCGGGCGGGGGCGGGCGGCAGGCCGCGTTTCTTGGCCTCGTGGAAGGCGTCGATCGCGTCGACCCGCGGCACCACCGCGAAGTTGTAGAACGGCGGCGGCGAAGCGGTCGCCCATTCCAGCGTGCGCGCGTTCCACGGATCGCCGGTCAGGTCGCGGTTGCGGGCGCGGTCGCGCACGCTCACGATCAGCTGCAGCACCAGCAAGCCGATGCCGGCCAGCACGAACAGGGCGCCCACGAAGGCCACGTGCAGATAGGGCGTCCAGGCCGGGTTGTCGTAGTGGTTCAGGCGGCGCGTCATGCCCATGAAGCCCAGCATGTACAGCGGCATGAAGGCCAGGTAGAAGCCGATCACCCAGCACCAGAACGAATACCTGCCCAGCCGTTCGTCCAGCTTGAAGCCGAACACCTTCGGGAACCAGTAGTACAGGCCCGCGAAATAGCCGAACAGCGCGCCGGCGATGATGGTGTTGTGGAAGTGGGCCACCAGGAACAGGCTGTTGTGCAGCACGAAGTCGGCGCCCGGGATGGCCAGCAGCACGCCGGTCATGCCGCCGATGGTGAAGGTCACCAGGAAGGCCAGCGTCCACAGGATGGGCGGCGTGAATTCCACGCGGCCGCCGTACATGGTGAACAGCCAGGTGAAGATCTTCACGCCGGTGGGGATCGCGATGATCATCGTCATGATGCCGAAGAAGGCATTGACGTTGGCGCCCGAGCCCATGGTGAAGAAGTGGTGCAGCCACACCAGGAAGGACAGGATGCCGATCGCCAGCGTCGCGCCCACCATCGACTTGTAGCCGAACAGTTTCTTGCGCGCGAAGGTGGCCGTCACTTCCGAGAAGATGCCGAAGGCCGGCAGCACCAGGATGTAGACCTCCGGATGGCCCCAGGCCCACACCAGGTTCACGTACATGGTCGGGTTGCCGCCGAGCTCGTTCGTGTAGAAATGGAAGCCCAGGTAGCGGTCCAGCGTCAGCGCGCCCAGCGCCACCGTCAGGATCGGGAAGGCGGCGATGATGATCACGCTGGTGACGAATACCGTCCAGGTGAAGATCGGCATCTTCATCAGCGTCATGCCGGGCGCGCGCATGCGCAGAATGGTGACGAACAGGTTGACCCCGGTCAGCAGCGTGCCGAGCCCGGATGCCTGTAGCGCCCATATGTAGTAATCCACCCCCACGCCCGGGCTGAACTCGATGTCGGACAAGGGCGGATACGCCACCCAGCCCGTCTGCGCGAATTCGCCGATGCCCAGCGACAGCATCACCAGCACCACGCCCACCACGAACAGCCAGAAACTGAAGGCGTTCAGGAAGGGGTAGGCCATGTCGCGCGCGCCGATCTGCAGCGGCACCACGATGTTCATCAGGCCCACGATGAACGGCGTGGCCACGAAGAAGATCATGATCACGCCGTGCGCGGTGAAAATCTGGTCGTAATGGTGCGGCGGCAGGAAGCCTTCGCCGCCCGGGCCGGCCATCGCCAGCTGGGCCCGCATCATCAGCGCGTCGGCGAAGCCGCGCACTAGCATGACGATGGCCACCAGCACGTACATGATTCCGATGCGCTTATGGTCGACGGTGGTGATCCAGTCGCGCCACAGCACGCCCCACTTGCGGAAATACGTGACCGCCGCCAGCAGCGCCAGGCCGCCCGCCAGCACGGCGGCCAGCGTGATCGCGATGATGGGCTCGTGCAGCGGGACGGCGTCCCAGGTCAATTTGCCGAACATGACTGTCTTACTCCTTGTTGGCGGTCACGATGCCGGGCGCGGCGGCCTCGGCCTGCGGGCCGTGCTTGCCCGAGTCGGCGAACTGGTCGATCACCTTCTTGAACAGGCCGGGCTGGACCTGCGCGAAATGCAGCACGCCGTCGCCCTGGCTGGGCCGGGCGATCTTCTGGAAAGTGCCGTAGTCCAGCGTGAGCGGCGAGATCCGGACCTGGTTCACCCAGCGCTCGAAATCTTTTTCGCTGGTGGCGCGGGCGGCGAAGTGCATGTCGGAAAAGCCGGGTCCGCTGAAATTGCCCGACATGCCGCGGAACGTGCCCTGTTCGTTGGCCAGCAGGTGCAACCGGGTGCGCATGCCGGCCATGGCGTAGACCTGGCCGCCCAGCTGCGGGATGAAGAAGGTGTTCATCGTCGAGTTGGACGTGATGCTGAAGGCCAGCTGGCGGCGTTCGGGGAAGACCAGTTCGTTGACCGTGGCGATGCCGAGGTCCGGGTAGACGAAAATCCACTTCCAGTCGGCCGCGATCACCTCCACATTGATCGGTTCGCCGCCAGCGTTCAGCGGTTTGTATGGATCGAGTTCATGGGTTGATTTCCATACAATGGTGGCCAGGACGGCAATGATGACCAGCGGCATGCCCCATACGACGAGCTCGATCCGGGTCGAATGCGCCCAATCGGGCGTATAGCGGGCCCTGAGGTTGCCCGCGCGGTACTTCCAGGCGAAAACGAAGGTCAGCACGATCGCCGGGATCACCACGAACAGCATCAGGCCGATGCAGACGATGATCAGATCGCGCTGGGCCAGGCCAACGCTTCCTTTGGAATTGAAAAGCACCCAGCTGGCTGCTGTGGGTAGACCGGGAATATCCATACGACGCCTATACACACATACAAATTGCTATTTAACTTTTGATGTATGTGTATTGTATGGCAATAAACAATGCAAGGGAAATCCCTTGTCTGTATGGATTTTGTCGGGCGAATTGACCGCTACCCAAATTTCCGGGGACCGGCGCGATGATTTCGAAACGTCCACGGCCGGATCCGCGCGCCCCGCGGAAGAGCCGTCGTCTTCCGGCATCAGCTTCCGCTGAGGTCGACCTTGCCGGCGATGTCGCCGTAGGTTTTCAGTTCCCGCGCCAGCTTCTGGCCGAATTGCCCGGGCGTGAGCGGCTTGGCGGCCATGTTGCCCTGGGCCAGCAGGGACTGCTGGAAGCCGGGCTCGGCGATGATGGCGTTGACGTCGGCGTTGATCTTGCGCACCACGTCGGCGGGCGTACCGGCCGGGGCGAGGATGCCGTGCCAGGTGCTGATGAGGTAGTCGGGCACGCCGGCCTCGGCGAAGGTGGGCACGTCCTTGAGCTGGGCGATGCGTTCGGGCGAGGCGACCGCCAGCGCGCGCAGCTTGCCCTGGTTGACGTAGGCCATGACCGAGCCGGGGGAGGGGAAGGACATGTCGACCACGCCGCCCATCAGGTCGGTCATGCCTTGCGCGGCGCCTTTGTACGGCACGTGCAGGATGTCGGTGCCGGTGCGCATCTTGAACAGTTCGCCGGCCAGGTGGGGCACGCCGCCCACGCCCTGCGAGGCATAGCTGAATTTCTTTTTCCCTTCCTTGATCGCGGCCACCAGCTCGGCCACGCTGCGGTAGGGCGAGGCGGCGTTGACCACCAGCACGTTGGGCACCTCGACCGTCAACGCCACCGGCGCGAACGATTTCTGGACGTCGTAGCGCAGGTTCTTGTTGACGAATTTGTTGAGGTTGTGGCTGGTGGCGGTCACCAGCAGGGTGTAGCCATCGGGCCGGGCCTGGGCCACCTCGGTGGCGGCGATCACGCCGTTGGCGCCTGGCTTGTTGTCGACCACCACCGGCTGGTTCCAGCGCTTGGCCAGCTCGCTGGCCACCAGGCGGGCCGACTGGTCGATGGCGCCGCCGGCCGTGTAGCCGACCACCAGCGTGACGGCGTGGGCCGGGTAGTCGGCCGCCGCGGCGGGGCCGGCGACGGCCAGGGCCGCCCAGGCGGCGAACGCGCCGGACCGCTTCGCGCAGAGGCGAACGGGAATCGCGGGAATGGGGGCCATGGTCTCCGCCGGTATTTTGTCGTTGTGATACCGGCGATCCTAAGTAAGGATGCCGGCGGCGGCAAACGGGATTTTCGGGTTTTTCGCGCTACGAAAAGTGAGCCCCCTCGGCGTCAACCTGTTCTGGCCTTGACTTTACATAATACACATTATGCGATAATTAAGGCGCGGCGCTGCATTCACACGATTTTCAGAATCATAAGAAAAACGCAGCGCCACTCATGAAAATTGAACTATTCGGCTCCCCGGCCGGCGGCGAACAATGTCGCCGACACCGGGAGCATGCGTGGCACATTCATTCAAGGCACTGTTCAGCGACGACAACCCGCGGCTGCGGCCGAGGATCGCCGGCCTCTACGGCCTGCTGATCGCGTTCAACATCGGCTGCTGGGCCTGGGCCCTGGCGGCGTTCCGCGATCATCCCTTGCTGCTCGGCACCTGCCTGCTGGCCTATACGCTGGGCCTGCGCCACGCGGTCGACGCCGATCACATCGCCGCCATCGACAACGTTACGCGCAAGCTGATGCAGGCCGGCAAGCGGCCGCTGACGGTGGGCCTGATGTTCTCGCTCGGGCATTCGTCGATCGTGGTGCTGGCCTCGGCCGGCATTGCGGCCACTGCGATGGCGCTGCAAGGCGCGCTGGCGGAGTTCAAGGAGATCGGCGGGCTGATCGGCACGCTGGTGTCGACCTTCTTCCTGTTCGCGATCGGCCTGATGAACCTGGCGATCCTGCGTTCGGTGCTGAAGATTTTCCGCCGCGTCTGCCAGGGCGAGCCGTACGAGGAAGAAAACGTCGACGCGCTGCTGGCCGGCGGCGGCTTACTGGCGCGGGTCTTCCGGCCGCTGTTCCGGCTGGTCACCAAGAGCTGGCACATGTACCCGCTGGGCTTCCTGTTCGGCCTGGGCTTCGACACGGCCACCGAGGTGACGCTGCTCGGCATCTCGGCCGCCGGCGCCACGCAAGGCATGCCGATCTGGACCATTCTGGTGTTCCCGGCGCTGTTCACGGCGGGCATGACGCTGGTCGACACGCTGGACAGCACGCTGATGCTGGGCGCCTACGGCTGGGCCTTCGTCAAGCCGGTCCGCAAGCTTTACTACAACGTCACGATCACCGCGATTTCCGCCATCGTGGCGTTGCTGATCGGCGGCATCGAAGGGCTCGGCCTGCTGGCCGACAAGCTGGAGCTGAGCGGCGGCTGGTGGGACGCGATCGGCAAGCTGAACGAACATTTCGGCCTGATCGGTTTCGCAGTGATCGGCATCTTTGTCGCCAGCTGGCTGATATCGGCGGCGATCTACCGCTGGAAGCGCTTCGACGACATCGTGCACCCACCGGTTCGGCCTCCTGAGCCGGCCTGCCAACCCTGAGCACGGATCCTGCCCATGAAACATGCTGTCTGCCGGGCCGCGAGGCCCGGGCGGCCGAGCTTCCTGCCGGCCGTGATCGGCGCATTGCTCAGCGCCGGCGCCCAGGCCGGCGGCGTGCAGGCCCCCGCCCCCGCCGATACGCCTACGCTGGCCGCGGTGACGGTGGCTGCGCGGCCGGTCCCGGCCGCTTCGCCGGTCGACACGGAACGCAGCGACTCGGCCACCGAAGGCTATGTGCCGCGCGCGCAGCTGGAAAACCGGCCGCTGCTGCGGCCCGGCGAACTGCTGGAGACCGTGCCGGGCCTGATCGTTACCCAGCACAGCGGCGACGGCAAGGCCAACCAGTATTTCCTGCGCGGCTTCAACCTGGACCACGGCACCGACCTGGCCACCACCTTCAACGGCATGCCGGCCAATATGCGCAGCAATGCGCATGGCCAGGGCTATACGGACCTCAATTTCGTGATCCCGGAACTGGTCGACTACGTGGCCTACCGCAAGGGCCCGTACTTCGCCGACCAGGGTGATTTCGCCACCGCCGGCGCGGTCGGCATCGAATATGCCGACAGGCTGCCCGCCAATCTGGCGCAGATGGAGCTGGGAGAGCACGGCTACCGGCGCGGCGTGCTGGCCGGCTCGCCGCAACTGGGCGCGGGCACCCTGCTCTACGGCCTGGAATGGATGAACGAAGACGGCCCCTGGGACCTGCCCGAGGGCGTGCGCAAGCTCAACGGCGTGCTGCGCTACACGATGCCGCTGGGCGGCGGCGAGAAGCTGGGCATCTCCGCGATGGCATACCGCAATTCGTGGCATGCCACCGACCAGGTGCCGGGCCGGGCGGTCGACTCGGGCCTGATCGGCCGCTTCGGCATGATCGACCCGACCGACGGCGGCCGCGCCTCGCGCCTGAGCCTGTCGGCAGACTGGCTCAGGCCGCTGGCCGATGGCCAGATCAAGGCCAACGCCTATGTGGTCAAGAGCCGCATGCAGCTGTTCTCGAATTTCACGTACTACATGGACGACCCGGCGCGCGGCGACCAGTTCGAGCAGTCGGAAGACCGCGTCATCACCGGCGCCAATGTGGAGCGGACCTGGTTCTCTACCCTGCTCGGCCGCGACAGCCAGAGCTCGGTGGGCATGCAGGTGCGCCACGACCGGCTCGCCCCGGTCACCCTGTCGGCCACCGAGAACCGCAACGTGGTGCAGGACATCAGCGTCGATACGCTGAGCGAAACCAGCGCCGCCTTCTACGCCAGCAACAGCACGCAGTGGCTGCCATGGCTGCGCACGGTGGCCGGCCTGCGCGCCGACCAGTTCTGGTACGACGTCGACGCCAAGGTCACGCCGGCCAATTCGGGCAGCGGCAGCCAGCGCGCGATCAGCCCCAAGCTGAGCGTGATCCTGTCGCCCGCCAAGGGCACCGAGGTGTTCCTGAACTACGGCCGCGGCTACCACAGCAACGACGTGCGCGGCGCGACGGCGGCGGTGGACCCGGAGACCGGCGAGCCGCTCGACAAGGTGCGCCTGCTGGTGCCGGGCAAGGGCGGGGAAGTCGGCGTGAAGACGGCCGCCTTCGTGCCCGGCCTGCAATTGTCGGCCGCGCTGTGGCAGCTCGACCTGGATTCGGAACTGGTCTACAGCGGCGACAGCGGCGCCACCGAGCCCAGCCGGCCGAGCCGGCGCCGCGGCATCGAGCTGGCGGCCTACTATGCGCCCACGCCGGGCGTGGTGCTGGACGTGGACGGCGGGTTCTCGCGCGCGCGCTTCCGCGACCGGGATCCTGCGGGCGACCACATCCCCGAGGCGGTCCGGACCACCGCCTCGGCCGGCCTGTCGGTGAACCGTGGCGCCTGGACTTTCGGCGCCCGCCTGCGCTATTTCGGGCCGCGGCCGCTGATCGAGGACAACAGCCAGCGCTCGACTTCGTCGCTGCTGGTCAACATGAAACTGGGCTACCGCGTGGCGAAAAACGTGCGGCTGTATGCGGAGCTGCTCAACGTGCTGGATCGCAAGGTCAACGACATCGATTACTACTACGCCTCGCAACTGCGCGGCGAGGCCGTGCCGGTCGACGACCGCCATATCCACCCGGCCGAACCGCGCACGCTGCGGATGGGCGTGGCGTGGAACTTCTGAGGGAACGCCGTGCAGCGCCTGACCATTTCCATCGACGACGATCTCGCCGCCGACTTCGAGGCCCTGATCGCCTCGCGCCACTACAGCAACCGCTCCGAAGCCATCCGCGACCTGGTGCGCAGCGAACTGCGCCGCGAGCGCGTGGCCCTGCGCCCCGACGCCCCCTGCGTGGCCGCGCTGACCTTCCTGTACGACCACCACGACCGCACCACCACCATGCGCCTGCTCGAACTGCAGCACGACCACCACGTGCTGACGATGGCGTCGACCCACGTGCACCTGGAACACGACAAGTGCCTGGAGACCGTCATCCTGCGCGGCCCGGCCGATGCTGTCAGCAGCCTGGGCAACGCCATCCTGGCCGAAAAAGGCGTCAAAGACGGCCAGCTGCACCTGATGGCCTGACGCCGGGCTCTCAACCTCTCGTAGCGACGATGAACATGCGGGGGAACGGCAGCAGCACGCAGCCGTCGGGGTGCGGCGGGAAGAGTTTTTCGATGCCGGCCGTATAGCGTTCCAGGTAGGCCTGCCGTTCGTCGGCGTCCAGCGGATCCAGGAAGGGCCGCAGGCCGGTGCCCTTGAACCAGTCGACCACCGCCGCCGCCCCGCCGGCCAGCGGGTGGTGGTAGATGGTGAGCCAGACCTCGACCCGCGCGCAATGCGGGCGCAGCAGGTCGTAGTACCAGCCGACTTCCTTCAATCCGGTGCGCGCCGCGGCGGCCTTGGAGAGCCTGGGCGCCCATGGGCCGTCGGCGGCCAGGTCGCGCATCAGGCGATGGGCGGGCCCATCGAGGTTGTCGGGTACCTGCACCGCCAGGGTGCCGCCCGGCGCCAGCCTGCCGGCCAGCGAAGGCAGCAGGCGCTCATGGTCGGGGACCCATTGCAGCGAGGCATTGGCGAACAACAGATCGAAGGGGCCGGCGGCATCCCACGTCGAGATGTCGGCCAGCTGGAATTCCACGTCCGGCAGGCGCTTGCGCGCCGCCACCAGCATTTCCTCGGAATTGTCCACGCCGATCAGGCGGGCCTGCGGATAGCGCCGGGCCACTACTTCGGTCGAATTGCCGGGGCCGCAGCCCAGGTCGGCCGCCAGGCGCACCTCCCGGTTCGGCACCGCGGCGAGCAGGTCGCGCACGGGGCGGGTTCGTTCGTCTTCGAAATGCAGGTATTGCGTTGCCGACCAGGCCATGTCTCGTTCTCCCGCCGGTGTTCCGGCTGGGCGACATGATAGACGGTTTCCCCCTACGGCCAGCTGTCTGGGACGGCTACAGGACAGGCCTTCGCCTGCCAGATCTGTACTAAGAATTCTTATAAAAGCCTTCCGTTTTTTCTTATCTTTCTTTCTATATAAATGCGTCTATTTGTTTTTATTAGTATCTGTTAGTATCCGCACCAATATTGGGGAGGCAAGTATACACATGGCAATCGGGATGAGCGAACGAATCTCGGGCAAGCAAACCCCTTCCCTTCGCACAAGCCTCTTTCGGACCAGGCCGTGGCAGGCCGGCAACGATCAATCCATTTCTACAAGTAGGTGGGCATTCATGTTTTCGGGTTCGCTTTCGTCCACGTTCGCGGTAGGTACGCTCGGCCTGGCCATTGCCATGGCCCATGGAACGGCCATGGCCGATGAACCGGCCGCCGTCGCGGCCGCCGATCCCAGCGTGCGGGTCGACCGCGTCGACTTCAGCGGCAACCGCGCGTTCACCAGCGCCCAGCTCAGCTCGCTGATCGCCAGCGACATCGGCAAGCCGATGTCGCTGCAGGCCATGCGCGAACTGGCTTCGAAGATCCAGGACTACTACCACAAGGCCGGCTACAGTCTGGCCACGGTGGTCGTGCCGGCGCAGGACTTCGCCCACATGGAGGCGCTGAAGCTGACCGTGCTCGAAGGCTGGCTGGGCCGCATCGACGTCCGTGGCAATGCGCGCTACGGCACCGAACGCGTGGTGGCGGCGCTCAACGCCGCCGGCGTGGTCCAGGGCAAGACCTTCACGCTCGCGCAGGTGGAGAAAGGGCTGACCCAGCTCAACCGGCAGTCCGGCATCGCCGTCACCTCCACGCTGCAGCCGGGCAAGGAGACAGGCTCCACCGACCTGGTGGTCAACGTGGTCGAAAGCCCGCGCATTTCGGGCAGCGTGGAGTTCAACAACTACGGCAGCAAGAACACCGGCAAGAACCGCCTGATGCCCTCGGTCAAGTTCGCCGACCTGACCGGCCGCGGCGACGAGCTCAACGCGCTGGCCATGACCGCGGTGGGCGCCGGCGACCTGAACTACCAGTACGTCAGCTACGCGACGCCCCTCAACGCCATCGGCACCAAGCTGCAGGCCTACTTCGCCAACGGCAACGTCGGCGTGGGCCGCGAGTACGAAGCGCTGAACATCAAGGGCGACAACAAGAGCCTGGGCGTGGGCATCGCCCAGGACTTCATCCGCTCCTCGCGCACCGTCTTCAACGCCGAGGCCTGGCTGGAGGCGCAGAATCTGAAGCAGGAAATGCTGGACACCACCACGGCCAAGGACAAGATCCGCAAGCTGCGCTTCGGCGTGGGCCTGGACAATACCGGCCTGGCCAGCCGCAACCTGGCCGCGTTCGGCGTGCAGGTCGGGCTGGGCCAGGGGCTGGGCGGCATGGACGACGAAAGCCTGATGTCCAGCCGCAGCTACGCGCGTGCCGACAATTCGTTCACCAAGCTGACCCTCGATCTGGGCCGCGTGCAGCGCATCACCTCGCGCATCTCGCTGATCCCGCGCTTCTCGGGCCAGTACTCCACCAAGTCGCTGGTTTCCAGCGAGCAGTGGACCATCGGCGGCATCAACTCGGTGGCCGGTTTCCAGCCGGCCCTGTTCTCCGGCGACAGCGGCTTCACCGCCAGCGTGGAAGCCCGCTATTCGCTGCTGTCGGACGACAACCGCTACCAGCTTTTCACGCGCATCGACCACGGCCGGGTCTATACCCGCACGCCGTTCCTGGGCCAGGAGCGCAACAACCACCTGACCGGCGTCACCTTCGGCGTGCTGGCCGAACCCATCAAGGCGGTCGACGTGCGCATGGACCTGGCCGTTCCGGTCGGCGACAAGGAAGGCACCAGCCCCGTCTTCTTCGTGCAGGCCCAGTACCACTTCTGACGCAACGCACACCCCACATTCGCAACAGGTAATTGCCATGTCCAGCAAGAACAATACGCGTCATGCCGCTCGCAAAGCGTTCGTCCTCTCTTCTCTTTCCGTCGCGTTGTTGAGCGCCGGCTACGGCAGCGTAGCCCTGGCCGCTCCGACCGGCGGCACCGTGGTCCGGGGCAGCGCCACCTTCGACACCTCCACGGCGCTGCAGACCATCATCAACCAGACGAGCGACAAGGCCGTCATCAACTGGAACGACTTCAGCATCTCGGCCAACGAACTGGTCAAGTTCGCGCAGCTGAGCTCCACGTCGGTGGTGCTGAACCGGGTGACGACCGCCGCGCAGTCGAACATCCTGGGCACCCTGCAGGCCAACGGCCGCGTGTTCCTGGTCAACCCGAACGGCATCGTGTTCGGCGCCGGCGCCCACATCGACGTGGCCGGCCTGCTGGCGACCACGCTGGACGTCGACAACGACGCCTTCATGGCCGGCGGCAACCTAACCTTCGCGGCGGCCGACAACCTGGCCAAGATCGTCAACAACGGCGAAATCAGGGTGGGCGACAACGGCTTCGTCTACCTGGTGGCGCCGTCGGTGGAGAACAACGGCAGCATCGGCCTCCAGGACGATCTCGTCATGGCCAACGTGGCGCAGATCACGCTGGCGGCGGGCAACCAGTTCGCGGTCAATCTGCAGGGCGGCAACCTGATCGATTTCAGCGTGTCGGCCGATGCGCTGACCGCGGCGGGCACCGATGCCAACCTGGTGGGCGTGAAGAACACCGGCACCCTCACCGCGCAGAACGTGCTGCTGTCGGCCAACCAGGCCAACGCGCTGATGTCGTCTGTGGTCAACAACACCGGCGTCATCGAGGCCACCACGCTGGACATTTCCGGCGCCAACATCGTCCAGAACGGCCGGGTCACGGCCACCGGCACCGCCACCCTGACGGCCACGCAATCGATCACGACCCCGGCGTCCGCCACTTCGACGCCGAACCTGACCAAGGCGCATACCCTGAACCTGGCCGTGACGGCCGACGGCGCCTCGATCGGGGCGGAGGACGCCCCGCTGCGGGTCGACGCCGACATCCTGAACGCCTCGGCGGTCAATGGCCACGTGCTCGTCACCGACGTGGCGGACGGCGTCGCCCTGGGCACCATCACGACCGGCACCAACGACGATACCAACCAGCGCCGCGCCATCATTGCCAGCGAAGGCGGCAGCATCACGTCCGCCGATCCGGGCGCGACCAACATCACCGCGTGGTCGACCACCCTCACCTCGGCCGGCTCCATCGGCACGGACGGCCAGGCGCTGAACACCGACGTGAACATTCTGACGGCCACCGCCGGCAATGGCGGCGTGAACGTCCGCAATGCCGGCGGCCTGATGCTGGGCGCGATCCAGACGTCCGAAGTGCTCAACGTGGGCGGGCAGAACGTCGCCCTGACGGTGCTCAGCGATGCCAACGGCAACATCCGGTTCGCCAACGGCGCCGCCGGCAGCGCCAACGTCTCGATCGAAGCCGGCGGCGACCTGATCGTCGGCGGCGCGATCACCGCGGGCAACGCCCTCAATCTCACTTCGGACGGCGGCAACATCTATGCCGCGCCATCGTCTGGCGGCACGGGCGGCGGGCCGCTGATGGGCCGGACGATCAACCTGACGGCAGGCGGAGCCATCGGCGCCGACGGCGCGGCCCTCAAGCTGCAGACCGAAACCCTCAATGCCGCGGCCGGCAACGGCGGCATCTACGTCGGCGAGAACAACGGCCTGACGGTGGGCACGCTGGTGGCCGGCGGAGCGAACAACAACGTGTCGGTCTCGGTCGGCCAGGGCGCCTTGAAACTGGGCAGCATCGATGCCGCGGGCGGCCAGGTGTCGCTGACCGTCACCAGCGGCGCCACCACCGACAACAACGGCAGCGCGCTCAACGTGCGCGGCGCCGGCCTGGCGATCAACGCCGGCGGCGCGGTCGGCACGGCGGCCGACAAGATCGAGACCGACGTCGACACGATCGACGCCACGGTGACCGCCGCCGCGGCCGGGCTGTACCTGAGCAACGACAAGAAGCTGGATGCCCTGTCGGCCGTCACCGGCAACGGCGACGTCAGCATCGACTTCAACGTGGGCGCCCTCGCCTTCAACCACGGCAACCACCAGTTGACGCTGACCGGCGCCAATCCGATGGACCTGGTCTTCTCCAACCAGGGCGATATTGTCGTCGCCAGCGACCTGAACGTCGGCGGCGCGCACGACATCTCGCTGACGAGCACCGTCGGCGCCATCACCGCCAGCGGCGGCTCCACCCTCACCGCCCAGACCATCGCGCTGGCCGCGGACGATGACATCGGCGCCGCCGGCGCCGCATTGAACACGAAGACTACGCAGCTCGATGCCACCAGCACGACGGGCGCGATCAACGTCAACGATGCGTCCACCGGCGCGCTGACCGTGACGGCGACCGCCGAAGGATCGAACGGCGCCGTGAGCGTGGCCCACGCGGGCGACATGACCGTGAACGAGGTCAGCACCACCGGCAAGGCGACGCTGCACGCGACCGGCGCGCTGGTCTCCGGCGCCACTGACGGCGCGGCCGTGGTCGCCGGTTCGCTGGACCTGTCGGGCGCCTCGGTGGGTAGCGCCGCCACGCCGTTCGCCACCCAGGTCTCGGCCCGGCTCGACAGCTCGAACAATCCCGTGGCCGGGACGGGGCTGGTCTCGATCACCAGCGGCGGCGACGTCGACTACGCCAACATCGGCACGCTCACGCAGGTCGACGTCACGGCGCAGGGCGACATCGGCTTCAGCAACCAGGGCACCGCGGCCGTCGGCAAGCTGCAGGCCGGCGCGACCAAGGCCATCGATTTCTCCAACAGCGGCGCGGTAACCGACGCCAACGGCAACGACCTGAACTTCGTCGCCAAAGACCTGACCGTCACGGCCGGCGTCTTCGGCACGCAGGCCGATTCCCTCGAAACCCAGGTCCGCACGCTGACGGTCGACACCAGCAGCGGCGGCATCTTCGTGTCCAACAGCGGCGGGCAGGCGCTGTCGCTGGTCAAGGCCGACACCGGCGGCGCCGGCGCGGTCGGCATCGCCAGCGACGGCGACATCGCGCTGGGCGTGGTCGACGCCGGCGGCGCCGACGCCTCGATCGCCAGCGGCGGCGCCATCGAAAAGCTGGCCGGCGGCTCCGGCGACGCGAACGTCACGGCCCGCAGCCTGACGCTCAGCGCCGACCAGGGGATCGGCAGCAACGGCACGCTCGCGCTGAACGTCAGCCAGCTGTCGGCTTCCGGCGGCAGCGGCGGCGTGCAGGCGGCCAACACCGGCGCCATCGCGGTGGACGCCAGCACGCTGGAAAACCGGGGCAGCGGCGGCGTGTCGATCACCGCCACCGACATCACGATCCTGGACAACCATGGCGGCACCATCGCCATGGACCCGAACGGGAACCTGGTACTGGTCGCCACCAGCGGCAGCATCGTCTTCCTGAACCAGGCCGACACGATCTACGTACGGGGCAGCGGCAGCATCACGATGACCGCGCTGGGCCAGTCCGACCTGGACGGCTACAACGGCGCCATCATCGTCGGCAACCTGAAGACCGACGGCGGCTCGATCAGGCTGGAAGCGCAGTCGAACATCACCATCGGCATGCTCGACGCCACCAGCAACGGCGACGTGTCGATCATCGCGCACAACGGGGTGCTGCTGGACGGCAACGGCAGCCTGGAAAACATCATCGGCAACGACGTCGAGATCAGCGTCCACACGCCGACCCTGCGCGACGCCCAGCTGACGGAAGAGACCGCGATCGCCGAATATTCCGCCAAGCAGGCCGAACTCAACGCCAAGATCGCCCAGCTCGAAGAGGCGATCCAGCAGCTCGAAAGCTACCAGCGCCTGGTGGCCGACGCCGCCGCGCGGCAGGCGCAGGCCGCGCGGGACGAGAAGTCGACGGCCCGCGAAGTCGACAATCTGTCGGCCCTGGTCGATGCGGCCCAATCGGTGCTGGACGGCCTGAATACCGCGCTCAGCGCCGCGACCGTGGTGCGCAATGCCGCGGCCGTCGTCGCCGGCGCCGCGCAGGCCGTGCCGTTCTCCGGCGATGCCGGCGCCGACGCGGCGTTCGCGGTGGTCGACCTTGCCCTGTCCGCCGCCCAGACGGCGGTGGACGTATTCGAAACCTATACCTTCAACCCGCTCGACGGCCAGCTCGACGACCTGAACAACGAGCTGGACCAGGCCAAGGCCGCGCTGACCGCGGCGAACAACAATCTGCACGACCTTACCGCCCAGCGCGACGCCTGGCAGATTTCGAAGAACACCGACGACCAGTCGGTGTTCAAGGCGACCGTCGCCTTCAACGCCGCCGGCCAGCTGCGCCGGCAGGCGGTGGCCGCCTACGACCTGAACAAGGACATCGACAGCTCGGCCGACAAGCCGCTGGGCATTTCCGCCAACAGGCTCGACATCGCGGGCAGCGGCGCGGACGGCGCGCTCAACACCAGCCTGTACCTGGAGACGGCCGGCAACCTGGGCCTGGGCGACATCAAGGTCGCCTCCGGCGAGACGATCAAGGCCCAGGCCGACCAGAACATCAGCGTGGTGGGCACCGTCAACAGCGACACGTCCATCGACCTGAACGCCGGCGGGGCGATCCTCGGCGCCGGCGGCACGCTGGTCACGCCGGAACTGACGGCCGTCGCCGGCAACGGCATCGGCATGAACCAGGCGGTCAACACCAAGGTGTCGACCCTGGCGGCCGACGGCGGCGCGGGCGGCGTGAACATCAGCAACCGCACCGGCCAGCTGATCACCGTAAGCGAACTGGGCGCCGTCCGCGGCGTGAGCGGCGCGGGCGACATCACGCTGGATACCGACGCCGACCTCAAGCTGGACCAGTCGGTGGACGACACCGCCGGCACCCATACGGTAACGCTGGAGAGCGGCGGTGCCATCATCGATGGCAACGGCGCCGATCTCAATGCGCAGGGCGGCGAACTGGCCATCACCGCCGTCAACGCGGTGGACATGGATACCCGGTTCGCGGGCCTGACCGCCGCCCTCACCGGCACCGGCGACCTCGACATCCGCAACGCGGGCGACCTCGTCGCGCATCAGGTGACGGTGGCCGACGGCGATCTCGGCATCCACAACACGGGCGACCTCGTGGCGAACCTGGCGACCGTAGCCGACGGCAACCTCGACATCGACAGCGCCGGCAATCTGGTGGTCGGCACCCTGAGCGCCGATGCCAGCACCGGCGCCATCACGCTGACGGCCGGCGGCCGCATCGATGGCGACGGCGATGCCGCCACCGGCATCTCCGGCGACCACCTGACCCTGACCGCCGGCGGCAGCATCGGCATCACCGGCGGCCGGCTGACGACCCAGGTCAACGCCCTGGACGGCCTGGCCGGCGGCGCGATCCAGATCGCCGAAGCGGACGACCTGGCGGTCGGCACCTTGTCGACCACCCAGGGCGACGTGTTCCTGACCACGCTGGCGGGTTCGATGGCGCTGGGCAGCATCGGCACCGCCACCGGCGGCACCAGCGACAACACCATCACCCTGGTGGCCAGCGGCGGCATCGACAACGGCCTGGCCGACGACGCCAGCAACCTCACCGCCGCCAATCTGAGCCTGAGCGCCGGCAGCGGCATCGGCGCCGGCAAGGCGCTGAACATCGAGGCGGCCCGCCTGGAGGCGAGCGGCGGCACCGGCGGCATCGCGCTGGCCGACCTCAGCGGCGACCTGCTGGTCGACTCCGTGGCAACGTCCGGCGGCGCGCCGGCGCTCAACGGCCTGGAGGCCAGCGGCGGCAACATCAGCGTTACCGTCAAGCAGGGTTCGCTCAACGTCGGGAAGCACGTCGACAGCACCGGCAACGGCAATATCGCGCTGGACGCCAGCGGCGCCATCCTGCTGGGCGGCAGCGTGACCGGCAAGGCCGACGTCGCCGCCACCGCCGGCGGCGCCGTCACGCAGAACGCCGACATCGCCACCGACACCGGCAACGTGACGATCGATTCGACCGCCGGCGACGTCACGATGGCCGACGGCACCTCGACCACGGTCACCGGCGCCGGCGACATCTCGTACACCGCCCACGGCGGCGACATGACGCTGGAGACGATCACCGGCACCAATGCCACGTTCAACGCCAGCGGCGCCCTCACGCTGAACGGCGTCGTGACCGCGCTGGATTCGGTCAGCGCCACGGCCGGCGGCAACATCAACCAGAACGCCGACATCCTGACCGCCAACGGTCCGGTCACGGCCACCGCGACCGCCGGCAACATCACGATGGCCGACGGCACGTCGACCATCGTCAGCGGCGACGGCGACGTGTCGTACGGCGCGAAGGGCAACATCCGGGTCAACACCATCGATACGCAGGACGGCAACGTCCGGCTGGCGGCCGAAACCGGCAGCATCGAGGGCAACGCCTCGGCCGCCTACCACGTGGCCGGCAAGGACCTGAACGCCGCCGCGGCGACCGGCATCGGTTCGCTGGCCCAGCCGCTGAAGACCCGCATCGATACCCTCACCGCCCAGGTCACGCAGGGCGGCACGCTCAACGTGGACGAGGCCGACGCGCTGCAACTGACCCAGGCAGGCAACGCCGACGGCCTGCTGCAGGTCAACGCGGGCGGCGACATCACCGCGTTCGACGTGCGATCGACCACTGGCACCGTCGCGCTGACCTCCGCCGGCAGCGTGAACACCGGCACCGGCGGCCTGATCCAGGCTGCCGACCTGCAGGTCCAGGCCCAGGACGGCGTGGCGATCCATACCCGTGCCGACCGCGCTTCCGTCGCGGTACTCGGCCAGGGCGACGTGGCCATCGACGAGACCGGCAGCATCGCGCTCGACCAGATCCGCACCGCCGACGGCGACATCACCGTCGGCGCCGCCGGCGGCATCGCCGTCAACAGCGTGTCGGCCGGCGCGGGCAGCGGCAACGTCAGCCTGACCTCCGGCGACGCCATCACCAGCGCCGCCGCCGGCACCGATCCGCAGATCGTCGCCGACGCGCTCGGCCTGGCGGCCGCCACCGGCATCGGCAACGGGCCCCTCGGCGCGCTGCGGCTCGACGTCAACCGCCTGCGCGCCGGCAGCACGGCGGGCGACGTGAACCTGGACCAGGCCAAGGCGATCGCCGTCGACAGCCTGGCCGCAGGCCAGGGCAACGCCAACCTGCTGGTACGCCTGGGCGACGCCACCCTCGGCGCGGTCGCGGTCAGCGGCCAGGCCACCCTCACTGCCGCCGCCGGCGCCCTGCGCGACGACGGCGACGCCGCCACCCGGGTGGCCGCCGACAGCGCCACGCTGGCGGCAGCGGGCGACATCGCCGTGCAGACGCAGGTCGACCGGCTGTCGGCCACCGCCGGCGGCGCCGTGGACATCGACGAAGCCGACGGCCTGGCCGGCCTGAGCGTGCAAAGCCCGGCGGGCGACGTTTCGGTGCGCAGCGCCAGCGGCGACATCGTGGTCGATACGATCAACGCCGACGGCCATGCGGTGAGCCTGCAGGCGGCCGGCGGCGCGATCCGCGATGCCGGCGCCGGCGTCGCCAGCGTGACGGCCGAGCGCCTGGTCCTCGACGCCGCGCGCGGCGTCGGCTCCGCCGACAACGGCATGGACGTGATGATCCACAGCCTGAGCGCCCAGGGCGGAACGGGCGGCATCTACGTGAACAACCTGTACGGCGGCGAGCTGGCCCTGGCCGGCGCGGGCAACGGCGACGCCCTCGGCGCCGCCGGCGACATCGTGCTGACCACGGCCGGCGACCTGGGCATCGGCAGCGGCGTATCCGGCACGGGCGACGGCCGCATCGTGCTGCAGTCCGGCGGCGACATCGCGCAGGACGGCAACGTGACGGCCGCGGGCAAGGGCAGCGTGTCGCTGATCAGCGACGGCAGCATCGCCATGGGCCCGCAGGCCAAGACCACGGGCCAGGGCGACATCGTCTACCGGGCGGCCGACAGCGTTTCGATCGGCCAGATCGAAACCAGCACCGGCTCGAACGGCGGACGAGTCACCCTGACCGCGGCCACCATCGTCGACAACCTGCCGAACGGCGCCAACATCAAGGCGGGGGTCATCGACATGGATTCGCGCGCCTCCAGCCCCGAGCTGGTCAGGGATCTGGTCGGCGACCAGACCAACGCGGCTTCGGTCAACCTGGATTCCCGTCCCTACGGCGGCACCTATACGCAGAGCCAGCAATTCATCAACGAATTGTCGAACGCTACCTCGTCGCCCTATTACGGCAACTTCATGCCCAGCGCTCTGGTGTACAGCGTGTGGGCGCAGTCGGGGAGCGCCTTGGTCACGGATGTGCGTGGCGGTGGATCGCTCGGCGCTTCGTCCACGGACGAGCAGACGTCGCGGTAAGCGGGCCGATGCCTGCCGGGGCCGCCCGGCAGGCGTTCAGGCGCAGATGTCGAGCCCGCTGGCGCGCCGCACCCGGCGGCCGACCGCCGTCCCGAACACGCCGGGGGCGGCCTCCACCAGGGTGAACCAGGCGGCGGCGCGGGTGATGCCGGTATAGACCAGCTCGCGCGTCAGCACCGGGCTGGCGCTGTCCGGCAGCAGCAGCGCCGTGTGCGCGAATTCCGACCCCTGCGACTTGTGCACCGTCATCGCGTAGGCGGTTTCGACCGCGCCGAGCCGGCTCGGCAGCACGAAACGCACGCCGCCGCCGTCGCCGCGCAGGAAGGCCACGCGCAGCGCCGGCGCCGCGCCGGGCGCGGGCAGTTCCAGCGCGATGCCGATGTCGCCGTTGACCAGGCCGGTGGCCGGATCGTTGCGCGTGACCAGCACCGGGCGGCCTTCGTACCAGCCGTCTTCGCGCTCGATCAGGCCGCGCGCGCGCAGCAGCCGCGCGATGCGCTGGTTGCTGCGCACGACGCCATGATCGCCTTGCCGCACGGCGCACAGGACGCGGAAGCGGTCGAACGCGGCCAGGATGGCGCGCGCCCAGTCTTCCCAGGCGGCATCGCCGGGCGCCGCATCCACCGGCCGCGCGTCGCGCAGCGCATGCAGATAGGCGGCGTGCCCCGGCGCAACGGCTTGCGCGCCCGGCGGGCCGTCGAGCAGCAGGGTATCGAGGCGGCTGGCGAAGGCCGCGCCATCGTCGGCGGCGGACAATAGCGATATGCCGCTGCCGGCGCTGTCCGCCAGCCTTTGCAGTTCGGCGCACGCGGCCGCCGGGTCGCCGGCGTTGACGCTGCGCGCCAGCCGGCCGATGCCGCTGTCGGGGCCGAAGCGGCGCGAGTCGCGCAGCATCACGGTCTGCTGCGCCAGCAGGTGGCGCGCCGCGTCGCCCTCGCGCAGCCGCGGGTCGCGCAGCGCGAGGCCGGTGGCCGCTTCCAGCCACTGCCGGGTCGAGGCGCCGTAGCGCCCTTCTTCGGCGTCGCGGCACAGGTCGCCCAAGACCGCGCCGGCCTCGACCGAGGCCAGCTGGTCCTTGTCGCCGATCAGCACCAGCCGGGCGTCGGGCGGCAGCGCGTCCAGCAGGCTGGCCATCATTTCCAGGTCGACCATGGAGGCCTCGTCGACCACCAGCACGTCGAGCGGCAGCGGCCGGCCGGCATGGTGGCGGAACTGGCGGCTGCCGGCGCGGCGCCCCAGCAGCCGGTGCACCGTGACGACGTCGGCCGGGATCGCCGCCCGCACCCCGGGGGCGACGTCGAGCCGGCCGATCTGCTCGCCGATGGAGGCCGACAGCCGGGCCGCCGCCTTGCCGGTGGGCGCGGCCAGCCGCACCCGCAGCGGCCGGCCGGCCTCCACCGCCGGTTCCTGCAGGACGGCCAGCAGGCGCACCACGGTGGTCGTCTTGCCGGTGCCGGGGCCGCCGGTAATGATGCCGAAGGCGCCGCGCGCGGCGATCGCGCAGGCCAGTTTCTGCCAGTCGATCGGCATGCCGCCGGGCGGCGGCGGGCCGAACAGGCGGTCCAGCCGCGCGCGCAGGCCGGGCGGCGGCGCCGCCGGGGCCAGCAGGCGGGCGCGCAGCCCTTCCACCACCTGCCGTTCGTAGCGCCAGTAGCGGCGCAGGTAGAGCCGCGGTCCGCACAGCACCAGCGGACGATTGCCGGGGTCGCCGGCGTCGGCGAACAGGTCGCCCTGGGCCGCCTGCGTGCCGCCGCCGGCGGCTTCCACCAGCGGGCTGGCGCGTAGCGCGGCCAGCCAGGCGCCGGCGCGCTGGCCGGCCAGCACCTGCTGCGGCTGCCACGGCGCGGGCTCGCCGCCGCCGTCGGGGGGCGGCGGCAGCACCTCGCCCGGGCTGGCCAGGGCGTCTTCCAGGTCCAGGCACACGTGGCCGTGGCCGAGCCGGCCGCTGGCCAGCGCGGCCGCCAGCGCCACCCGGACGTCGGTTTCGGGACGCAGGTCGAGGAAGAATTCCGCCAGCGCGCGGTCCAGCGTGCGCAGCCAGCCGCGCTCGACCCACAGCCCGAGCAGGCTGCGCAGCTCGGCGGCGTCGCGCGGCAGGCTGGAGGAAGACACGCCCCGGGAACGGCTGGCCGTGGTCATCGGAACGGCCTCCCTGCGCCGTCCGGCATCCGGGCCGCGGCAATCGCGCGGCCTGCGCGGTCATTCATGTCCCCTCCTCCACCATTATTCCGCTGAACAACGCATCGAGGCTTTCGATGGCGGCGCGCGGCGGGCGGTCGAAGAAGACGCCGGCGGTGGCCGACGCCGTGCCGCGCAGGAACAGATAGACGGCGCCGCCCAGATGGCGGTCGTAGTCGTAGCCGGGCAGCCGGGCTTTCAACTGCCGGTGCAGCGCCAGCAGGTACAGCACGTATTGCAGGTCGTAGCGCTTGGCCAGGATTTCGGCGCGCATCGCCGCCTCGGTATAGGCGCCGTCGTCGGCGCCCAGCCAGTTGGACTTGTAGTCGGCCACGTAGTAGCGGCCTTCGTGTTCGAACGCGAGGTCGATGAAGCCCTTGAACATGCCGTTGAGCTGCTGCGCTTCCAGCGGCGGCCGGTCGGCGCCGTCCAGGGTATGGCGGCGCACCAGGCGGTCCAGGCGCGCGACGTC
Source organism: Pigmentiphaga soli (assembly GCF_039541095.1). Taxonomy (NCBI): domain Bacteria; kingdom Pseudomonadati; phylum Pseudomonadota; class Betaproteobacteria; order Burkholderiales; family Alcaligenaceae; genus Pigmentiphaga; species Pigmentiphaga soli. The sequence continues at coordinate 627 of NZ_BAABFO010000003.1, read as the reverse complement.
GACGTGGCGGCTTTCGAACCAGAATTCCATTTCCACCTGGTAGTCGCGCAGCGCGGCCAGCACCAGCGGCGCGGCGCCGCGCAGCGGCAGCGGGGCCTGCAGCAGCGCGGCGAGCCAGTCGCGCAGCGGATGGATCCAGGCGGACCAGCCGCGCCGGTTGCAGCGGCGCGCCACCACGTCGGCCAGCGCTTCCGGCTCGCCCACGGCCTGCGCGAAACCCTCGGCGCCGGCCCATTCCAGCAGGCCGTGCAGGAAGGTGCCCGGTTGCGGGCCGCGCGGGAAACGATGCAGGCCGGCGCGCCCCGGGGCCACGCCGACGGAGGGGCCGGGCGGCGCGGCATACGGATCGGCGGGCACCGCATATCGCTCAGGCGGCAGGACCGACGGACCGGCCGGCGCCACCGGCCAATCGGCCGGCGCCGCGTCGTCGTCGAGCAATTTCTGCGCGCCGGCGGTCTCGGGGCTGGCATCGCCGTGCGGCACGATCGGCGTCGCGCCGTCGGCGCCCGCGGCGGCGACCCGCAGCGCGCTGTACGACGCGATCCACCACACTTCGGCCGCGCGGCGGCGCGCCGCGCGCACGCGCTGCGCCAGCCCGTCCAAGTCGGAGGGCCAAGCGGTCTTAGG